>CBJMBI010000417.1:0-4063 GCA_966427955.1 uncultured Ktedonobacterales bacterium | reverse complement strand
AGCAACTCAAAAAGCTTTACATGGTCTTGTAGATCGGGAATGGCTGGATAGCCCCAACTATAGCGTCGTCCCCTAGCTCCCTCGAGTCCAAGCTCTTGTTGAATGAGGCGATTAGTGTACTCAGCCAAAGCTTCGGCCATCTGGACAGATAAGCCATGCACAAAATATGCCTCTGAATAATCTCCTGCTTGTTGTAAGCGTTGTACCGCTTCGCTAGGGGGTGTTCCCATTGTCACGACTTGGAATGCTACCACATCGATCTTGCCACTGGTCGTCGAAGCAAAGTAATCAGCTAGACAGAGGCGATCCCGTTCACGCTGGCGTGGGAAGTGGAAGCGTGTGATCTCACGCAATGTTGGTAAGCCGTCTTTCTGTTGCTGAAAGTCCTCTGGATCATAGACAATCAGTTCATTGCCGCTGGAATGACAGGGGAAGTAGCCATAGACGACCTTGGGCTGCAGGTAACGTTGCTGGCGTGCTTCACGTAACATGCGTTCCAGGCGTGGACGAAACTCATGCTCTACTAGGCGATTAAATTCCTGACCATGGGCTGTAACTCCCCATCGCCCGCGATAGAGCGCTTTGAGATCCAGACATGCAGCTACATCCTCTAGACCGATGCGCTCTAACACTCGTGGACCCCAAAATGGTGGCGTGGGAATAGAAAGTGCCGGCTTGACACTTGTCGAAGGGGTTGTATCCTCCTCTTGAGCCTTGCTGGTTTCCTCTGTGCTCTTTGCAGCTTTCTTGAGACGTTCTTTCAAGGCTTCTTGCTTGATGTGCTCTACAAATGTTTGACGCGTTTCGGGAGTACTGGTAAGCTTGTCAACAATATCCAGACCTTCGAAGGCATCGCGGGCGTAGAAAACACCAGGCTCGTAAGGAAGTGGGAATGCTTCGGGTGTTTGCTCGTCGACAAAAAGAATACGGCGTCCAAACGAGCGATTAATTGCTGCTCCGCCGATGATGACGGGGAAGGCCAAACCGCGCTTATGTAACTCCTTGACACACAGTGGCATCTGTTTCGATGTACTTACCAGCAAAGCGGAGAGACCGATAGCATCAGCATTAACCTCGATAGCTTTCTCCAGAATAATATTGAGGGGAACCTGCTTGCCAAGGTCATAGACCGTATAGCCATTATTGCTCAAGATCGTGTTTACCAGATTTTTGCCAATATCATGAACATCGCCAAAGACCGTTGCCAGCACGACCTTGCCTTTCGTATAGCCATCTTGTTTTTCCAGGTATTGTTCCAAGTGTGCTACAGCTCGTTTCATCACTTCAGCAGATTGTAGCACGAAGGGCAGAATAAGCTCGCCGGCACCGAAGCGGTCTCCTACGTCTTTCATAGCGGGCAACAGGACTGTATTGAGTACATTCACGGCTGCATCGTTGCGCGAGACTTGCGAATTGGTGCGTTCGGCTACGACTTGGTCAATGAGAGGCTCGATACCTTCTTTGCGACGATGGAGAATTTGCCAGTGGATACGTTCGGCTGGTTCCATGCCCTCAGTTGGATCGACCTTGCCATTGCCATCATCTTTTTGAGGACCATGTGCCTCAAAGTAGGCGATATAGCGTGCCAGGGCATCGGGACGGTTGAAAATCAGATCGTCGGCGAGCTGACGTTGTTCTGCATCAATCTCAGCGTATGGCGTAATATGTGTTGGATTCACTATTGCCATGTCGAGGCCTGCTTTGACCGCATGGTAGAGAAAGACGCTATTCAGAACGGCGCGTGCATGTGCTTTCAAACCGAATGAAACGTTACTCACGCCCAGAAGGGTCATGACACCGGGAAGCTCGGCCTTGATGCGTCTGATGCCTTCAAGCGTATCGATGCCTGCTGTCTGTAATTCTTCTTGCCCAGTTGTGATCGTAAAGGTGAGTGGATCGAAGATGAGTGCGTTAGGTGGTAGCCCGTACTCATTGACACAGATATCATAGATTTTGTGTGCAATCTCGACCTTGCGCTCTACGGTTTTACCCATACCCTGTTCATCAATCGTGAGTGCTACAACAGCGGCACCATGCTCGATAGCTAGTGGCATTACGCTCTCGATACGTTTGCGGCCATTCTCCATGTTGATTGAGTTGATGATACAGCGTCCTGGGGCGGTCTCTAGTGCAGCCTGAATGACATCGGTCTCTGTGGAGTCAATGACTAAGGGGGCCTCAATGCCCATCGAGAGCTGTTTGACAATGCGTGCCATCTGCTTTGCTTCATCAGTACGTTCCGTCATAGCGCACTGTACATCTAAAACGTGAGCGCCACCTTCAACCTGTTCACGAGCCATCACAAGCAGCGTATCGTAGTCGTCTTTAAGCATAGCCTGCTTAGCTTTGCGGCTGCCTACTGCATTGATGCGTTCGCCAACAATCAAAGGTGCTGGGTCTTGTTGCATCGCAACTGCGCGAATGCCACTAGAGACAAACGGTGGAGTGATCTGGCGGAAGTCTTTATTGCTCAAGTTACCTTCGGCGATTGGTCGCAAGCGGCGAGGAGCGGCACGACAGGCTTTTACAATCTCACGCAGATGTTCATGGCTACTCCCGCAGCAACCGCCGACGATATTAACGCCAAATTCGGTAATGAATTCGCGCAATGCAGAAGCCATCGAACACGGTTCCATGGGATAGACGGCCTGCCCGTTGACATTGAGTGGAATACCTGCATTTGGGATTGTCGAGATGGGAAGGGGACAATTTTCTGCCAGGAAGCGCACTGGTTCGCGCATATGCTCAGGGCCTGTGGAGCAGTTGAGTCCTATGATATCTACGCGGAGTGCGACCAGGGTGGTCATAACTGCTGCAATGTCCGTACCAAGCAACATGCGTCCGCTAGTATCCAGCGAAACTTGGGCCTGAATCGGTACTGTTCGTCCAACCTCTTGCATGGCGCGGCGGAGGCCAGTAATGGTGGCACGGACTTCCAGGATATCTTGGCTAGTTTCGATGAGCAAGACATCGACGCCACCTTTGAGTAAACTAACAGCTTGTTCGCGGAAAATCTCAACAAGTTGCTGATAGGTGATATTGCTTAGGAGAGGGTCGTTAGATGAAGGCAACATCCCTGTTGGACCGATAGAGCCAGCGACGAAGCGCGGGTGATCAGGCGTACTATAGCGGTCGGCTAAGCGGCGAGCGATCTGTGCTGCTGTGAAGTTGACTTCATGGGTCAGGTGACCAAGCCCATATTCATCCAGCTTAAGCCGACTAGCTGTAAAAGAATCGGTCTCCAGCACATCACAGCCGACCTCTAGGAAACCAGCGTGAATCTCCTCTATGACAGAGGGTTTTGTGAGGACAAGATATTCATTGCAACCCTCGGTGGCTTGACCGCCGTAATCTTCGGCAGTTAGTTTGTAACGTTGTATATTTGTGCCTGTCGCGCCATCATAGATTAAGATACGCTGGGCCAATGTATCAAGAAATCGGCTCAAGGTTCCCTCTCCTCTTTACTGCTCACTGAAATTAGTTACTGAGAGCTGCGATGAGTTCCCGACAGAATGCGGGAATATCATCGACAACACGACCCCAGACCAGGTTCCCATCACGAAAGGCCGCTTCATTGACCCAGATACCGCCAGCATTGGTGATATCGTCTTTAATGGCAGTTGTGCCAGTTGCTTTACGCCCTCGTATAATCCCGGCGGAGATGGGGACCCAACCGCCATGGCAGATAGTCCCAATAATTTTGCCCTGTGCATTGACTGTGCGAACGAGATCGAGCACGCCTGGATTACGGCGTAGTTTGTCGGGTGCCCAACCGCCTGGAATGACTAGTCCATCTAAATCTTCTGCTCTGGGAGCCTCATCAATACTAACATCTGGCATCATCTCTAGGCCGTGTTTCCCACGAACAGTTTGCTTGCTCAGCCCAATGGTAATTACCTTGGCCCCTTCTTCACGGAGCCGCATCACAGGGACCCAATACTCCAGATCTTCAACTTCCGGAGCAACGAAATAGCCAATAGTTTTTCCTTGTAAGCGCATAGCGAATTCCTCAGTATTGTTATCGATGTTTGCTCTTGGAGTATTATAACATGATGCGGCAAAA
>CBJMBI010000416.1:0-4065 GCA_966427955.1 uncultured Ktedonobacterales bacterium | reverse complement strand
TACTTAAATCATTTATTGCTCTATACATAGTTATTGCAGATGAAATCATCATCAGAAAGGAGGTACATTATGCAGCACAGACAAGAGGCAAAAGTAGAGTATCGACACAAGGATGAGTACAGAGAGAGCTTTCTCTTGCGTCAGGGAGTAGCACACGCATCCGAGACGGCAATCATGGCTATCTGTATCATCATTCTCGTCCTGATATTGCTCCTGTGGATGTTTGTCCATTGGTGGATGACAGATGCATGGAACACCAATTGGATAGGAGTGATTATAGTAAATGCAGTGATTGTGTCCATTATTGCTTATATCATCTGGTGGAACATAAAAGTTCGTTATGATCGACATGAGATATGGAAGAGACGCCAGCTAGCAGAGATAGGAGTACTTGAAGTACAACCTAGGGTTATCGAGTCGCAAGCTGACAAGGGCTTCAATACGGAAATAGTCGAGGGCTCGACTATTCGAACCATCAACCCAATCTCTATCGCGCCTGCTTCCAACACGACCAACAACTATCTAGGGGCTCCAGAAGAGGAGGAAGAGGAAGAGGAAGAGCAGAGGAGACCAACCATTGCTGAACTTGTCCCCTTGGTTGAGCGCAATAGTTTTGAGGTTCCACTCGGGACTTCTCTTATGGGCAATGGTACGGTGATCATAAGTATTGAGGATGTTCATATCAAGATCCTCGGTTCGAGCCGTAAGGGAAAGAGCTGTATAGCGGCGGCTGTTATTGATCTGACCACTCAGACACATGATCCTCATGTACTCAAGATTGCTCTTCTCGATCTGGAGAACAAAACAAGCAGGCTTTTCGAGCACCTTGGTGAGCATATTGTTGTCCTACCGACCGTGAAAGGCCGTTTACCTATGCATGCTCGGTCAGTGAAACAATCTGCTGAATACCTGCATTACCTCCGGTTGGAGATGGACAGGAGGTACACCCTTACCGATGACGAGCTAGAGAAACTTCCTCATATATTAGTCTATATTGAGGAATTCTTGAGTCTAAAGAAGCATAAAGACTTGACTAAAGAGGAAAGAGCAACTCTCGCAGATGATCTGAACGAGCTTGCCATACGTGGATTAAAAGCATTCATCCACCTTATGGCCTGTGCGCAGGTGGATTATGCTGATGAGGATCTCAAACCTTTTGCTAACAACTTTGGTCTCAACATCAGTTTTGCAGTGAGACCACCAGCCGCTCAAGCCGCTGGATTTGTCTGCTCGGAGCTTCTTGCAATGAATTGGCAGAGCAAGACACCAGGGCAATGTGTCGTAGAAGGCACGGCATGTAATGATCTGATCAATGCTCCTGACTACGATGTGAAGGCGAAATTGAAGGCCCTGGGAAGCGGAAAACAGATCGAAAAGCAGTCGTCTTTAATGGCCTTACCGCAGGTCAGAGAAAGCGGTTTTCAGCCACATTTAAACAGCATTGAAAACCAGTTTGAACCCGCTCCACAGGCTGTTCTAGCACAGTTGGACGGGGAACAATGGATCATCTCGGATTTTGACCGCAAATTGGAGATGATGATAGCTCTCTTGGCTGAAAACCAAGATGAGCAATTTAGACGGATTTGGAATGTGTCGCCTGGGCCTGGGAAGGAATACCGGAGAGCGAAAACTGAGCGTTCGATTATCACGCAACACATGCAGTCTTTGTACAGGAGGGATGCATAAATGTCACTCGACAAAAGGCCACGCGTCCTTCCTATCCAGAAGACGAGTATGCCAGACCTGCCAGTCAGGAAGCCAGCGTCTGCTACTCCCAAGACCAAGAAGTCACCAGCCAAGAAGGCCACAACAACAGCCAAGCGTCCCGTGAAGAAGCTCCCAACGAAGCAACCACGGGACAGTTTAGGGAGGTTCGCTAGCAAGTTTTTGAAAGGCACGGTGAAGGTAGTCAAGGGCCCCGTCAAGACTGTGAAGAAAGTTCATAGGACCGTCAAGCGTGCTCGGGCTGGATACCGTCAACGGGCTAATCTTGAGCTGAGGGAACGTAAGATAGCACTAGCTGAACGAGAAAAGAAGCTGGGATTGAAAAGAAAGACTGTAAGGAGGAAGAAAAGGAAATGAACGGGCTACAGATTATCAATTTCACACTTGAGTTTATAGGTGGCTTAACTATTGGCTACCTCATTTACAAGTGGTACTTCAAAGGGAAGAAGTACCACAGAAAGAAACAAACTAGGAAAGGAGGAAAGTAAGTGAAACGTCCAAACAGACAAGAGATCTGGCATGGGTTCGTCAGAAGCGACTATATCACAGCCCTGTGGAACTGGTTCATGGGGCTGGCTGGTAAAGCTGCTGAACCTGTGCTTTTTGCCTCAGTGCTCTACAGCGGTTACCAGCTCGTCCCTGGGGTCCCACAAGCGGGTGCCAACGTCAACGCTATCATGTTTGTTATCCAGCAAGCGGCTCTCGACATTGGGGGAATGGGATTGATGAAATTGGCCAAACAGGCCAAGCTAAAAAAAGCATCTTTTCCGTACTGTGTGGGGATGATTTTAGTGGGTCTGATGATTGCCAATGTGATCATGGCATCACTCGAAAAAATCATGCAAATGGACCCGAGTGTCACAGGAGGAATTGAGGGAATTTTAATTGTGGCAAGAGCTGTGATGGCCGTCCTTTTTGGGCATGCCATTCACTCTCTGAAAGACCTGGAAAAGGAGGAAGTTTTAGTACCAACAAGTAACCAATCCTCTGCTCAAGAAGAGAACTCTGAAAAGCAGAAAAGAGAGGAGGAAATTCAAGGTCTAAAAGCTCAGATCGAAGAGCTAAAAAATCTGATGAGAGCAACTCAAAAAGTTGGGCAAAAAGTGAGCTTAACTGAGCACGAGTCTATCCCCTCAGATTTGCCAGAAAAGTTAGCCGAAAGTGCTCAACTTTTTGAAGAGGTTCCAAGCCCAAAAGTTACCAGAAAATTGGACTCCAGAGAACTCAGAAAGTATGAAGATTTTCCTCAAAAAGTTGAGCAGAAAATCAAGCCCAAATCGAGCGGAAAAATTCTCGTTTTAGACAAGAATTTGTACACGAAAAGTGAGGCCGCAAAGATCGCAAAGTGTAACATTTCTGAGATAGAAATTGCTCTCGAAAATGGGGAATTGGTAGCCTCAAAAAGTGGAGAAAAAATTCTCAAAAGTTCGCTCGAAAAGTTTGTCCAGGACCGCAAAAAGTTCGGCCAGAAAAGACCAACTTTACGAGTCATTAGTCGAGAAGAAGGAGCCTAATTATGAGAAAGTACATCTTCCCTATCCATCGTGAAAAAGACGACTCGTTCGTCAAAAAGATAACCGTCACAGCAGAAAGCCAAGGGAGAGCTGAAGGTAAGATACTCAGGTTATTGGAGAAAAAGCCTATGTACTTCGATAGACCAGAGGTTGAAGAGATTGAAGAGGATCTTCCAGATAGCATAGCTTAACCAACCTTTAATAACGTCAGTCGCTATTCAAGTTTCAAGCCCAAACCTTTAACAAGACCAGATGTTACCATGTGGAGCGTCTGGTCTTTTTTTGTTGGCAACAGTGTGTACCTCTGTCACATGTCTACATGTATGGATATTGACATATGTGACAAGACTGTGTAAAATAGCGGCATAATGGTTCATACAGCATACACAAGAAAGAAGGATTATTTACTATGGGACATGAGAGTGAGCTTCTGACTGTTCATGAGGTCGCACAACAGCTTCGAGTCGATGATACGACAGTGAGGCGTTGGGTAAAGCAGGGGATACTTGAGGCTGTAGTATTGCCTCATGTGGGCAAGAGGCAGGCTTACCGTATCAAGCGAGTAACTCTGAACAGCCTCTTAGAGACGACACAAGCTGCTGCTTAAGCCAGACAAAAGAGAGAGCCGATCCGTTGTGATTGGTTCTCTCTTTTTTTGTGCCTGTGATATAATCCATATATCCAAATTGTCACATTTGCAATTCAAGCTTTAAAAGCAGGAAAGGATTGATATGCGAACACCTCCCTCGTGGATGATGAATTACATCCATGCAAGAGTAGCAAAAAGAGCAGCAGATGTGGAATACCAGTATGCATGGCAACTAGA
>CBJMBI010000415.1:0-4069 GCA_966427955.1 uncultured Ktedonobacterales bacterium | reverse complement strand
CAGGAAAGGGCACTGTACCATTGCATGAGCCCGCTCCCCCAAGCAGCTTGAGCCCATCAATGGTACAAATGGTACAGATCGTACTTAGCACATGGCAGAGTTATTCAACAGCGCCAACTACTGGAGCTGCAATGCCAAGCCCTTCCGCAACACGACGGCCATAGTCTGGATCGCACTGTGTAAAGTGATACACCATGCGCTCTTGAATGACCGGCGGGCAGACCTTCAGATTAGTGACGAGATTGTTGATCAAATCCTCGCGTTCCCAGTCCTCAAAAGTACGATAGCGCTCACCTGCCTGCGTATAGGGATCAGTACGACTAATTGGCTGGCGCACTAATTTGCCTGAAACGTGGGGAGTGTAATCTTTGCCACTCCTCTCCGCTTCCCTCACACCACCCAGCGTGCTTGGCTCGTAGTTAACATGAGGATTTGCCGAATTATCCTGGTTATCAACATAGTACGTCATGCTACCATCACGCTGATTGGTTGCGACATGCGTCTTAGGTCGGTTAATTGGCAATTGTAGATAGTTGGGACCAACACGATAGCGCTGCGTATCAGAATATGAGAAGGTACGTCCTTGTAACATCTTGTCGTCAGAAAAGTCCAGACCATCGACGAGAACGCCAGTGCCAAAGGTCGCTTGCTCAACTTCGGCGAAGTAATTTTTGGGATTGCGGTTGAGTACCATACGACCAACAGGCCGCCACGGAAACTGCTCCGGAGGCCAGATTTTGGTATCATCAAGCGGATCAAAGGGGAGTTCGGGATGCTCGTCATCAGACATAATCTGGACCTGCAATTCCCACTCGGGATAATCCCCACGCTCTATGGCCTCATAGAGATCTTGAGTAGCGTGATTGAAGTTGGTAGCCTGGATGGCATTGGCTTGCTCTTGGGTCAGATTCTTGACCCCCTGCTTGGGAACCCAGTGATACTTCACCAGCACAGCTTCTCCATTGGCATTTACCCACTTATAAGTATTCACACCAGACCCTTCCATATGCCGATAGTCAGCAGGTATACCCCAAGGGCTAAATAGCCAGGTAATCATGTGTATAGACTCAGGAGTATTGCTGATAAAGTCGAAGATGCGCTGGGGATCCTGTATGGCAGTTACTGGGTCCGGCTTAAAGGAATGAACAAGGTCAGGGAACTTGATGGCATCGCGAATGAAGAAAACCTTCAAGTTGTTCCCAACTAGATCCCAGTTGCCATCTTCGGTATAAAATTTGACTGCGAAACCGCGTGGATCACGCAGTGTCTCGGGAGAATGCGTACCGTGAACAACTGTCGAGAAACGGACAAAGACAGGAGTTTGTTTGCCCTTCTCCTGGAACAGCTTTGCCCTGGTATATTTGCTAACTGGCTCGTCCCCAACAGTACCATAAGCCTCGAAATAACCATGCGCACCCGCACCACGAGCATGCACTACACGCTCCGGAATACGCTCACGGTCGAAATGCGAGAGTTTCTCAATAAACTGATAGTTTTCAAGAGTTGAAGGCCCTCTCTCTCCTACCGTACGCATGTTCTGATTATCATAAACAGGGTGCCCCTGACGTGTAGTCAGAATTGGCTTCTCTTGATTGGTTTCGTTGCTCATAAGTAACCTTTCTGTGCCATTACATTCCTATTCCTCTCAAACACAGCCTATTACTAGACCGTGTCAAATCCCTTCCACCTAAAGACTCTAGTATGCCACATGATATCACATCACAAGAATACTCTACTGTAGCAAATTTGTCCTAGCAACCTCAGTGACAATCTATCTAGTACAAATGTCACCTGCCATACTTGTCCCTGTTTCCCCCTAGAAAAGCGTACAAACTTCTACTATACTGGCTCTTGACAAAGCTGCTGTATAATTGTAAGTGTTATCTCTCCAAAGGTTGCTCGCAAAAAACATTATCGGGTCAATAGCTATTCAGGTTAGGGATCAACAAACTTGTAGAACAAAAGCTTGAAGTTAGAAGAACATATGATCAAACTGGAAGTCAAAAGTGCCGCCCTACCGAAACTGAAAGCCATTCAGACCGAACTAGAAGCCACACAGGGCGAACTAGAAGCCGCACAAGCCGAATTGGAAGCTATTCAAAACGAATGGGAAATCTCACAGGCCGAACTGCAAGCGTCACAGCGACAAGTAGCCCAGTTGAGAGAGCGACTACAAGAATTAAAAAGGCAGCAGGTAAAAGCCATCCATGAAAGTAGGAACTCATCTTCTGGCAACGAGAGGTATCACTCTTTAGGATGGACCCTGCTGCCAATGCGAGTCTTTTTAGGGCTGACCTTTATTTATGCTGGTATCCAGAAATTGACTGACCCACAATTCTTTAATCCCTCTATGCCTGGATATATCGCTACTCAAATTAAGGGGATGGCACATGGATCTCCACTCCATGATTTCCTGATTGGTGTTGCTCTACCTCATGCTGTGCTCTTCGGCTGGATGACAGCACTGGGTGAAATTGCTATCGGTTTAGGTACATATGCAGGTTTCCTCTTTCGTCCGGCAGCTTTTTTTGGCATGCTACTGAGCCTGATGTTCTTTCTCTCTGCTAGCTGGAATACTTATCCCTATTTTTTTGGCTCAGATATTGTCTTCGTTTTCTGTTGGGTAACCATGATCCTCAGCGGCCCCCTCAATACAGGCTTGGCCTCGCTTGACGATTGGATCACCGACCAACTTCTGGCAAGAAGCAACGCCGGAGAGAACCTGCCTTTCATTCTACAACTCTACATACTCTTAGTAGTAGCCGGTGCCCCTCACAAATCATCCTATACCATTAGCATCAGCCTGTTGAGGGCTAATCCCATCATCGGAAGCCGTCTGCAAACACTGCAGCATAAGTCTAGTAAAACGCAAAATGGACAAAAGACACGACGTGCTGTTATTCACGAGTGGGTCATAGGTGCTGCAACAGTTGCCAGCGTCACTCTCCTCGGCATTCCGTTACGCATTTTTGGTAATAATCCAAATGATGCAACAACAACTAGCACGCCCAATACAACCAGCACTACTAGTACAGCTATCACTCCTGATACTAGCAGCCCCTCTAGCACAGCTGTAGCTTCAAACACGACTAGCACTCCCACTCCAAACACAACTCCGCTACCTGTAAAACCTGTTTCGATAGGTCAGACCATTGCGTCAATAAGTGCAATTCCAGCAAATTCATCCGTTAGTTTCATTATTGCATCTTCTCAGGATTCTGCTGTCCTGATCCATCTTCCCAATGGGCAATTCGTTGCTTATGATGCAACCTGTACCCATGCTGGATGCCCGGTTGTTTATAAGCCGGATACTCATACCTTGGTATGTCCCTGTCACGGCTCCCAATTTGATCCTGTACGAAATGGGGCAACGCTCCAAGGTCCAGCAATTGCACCACTTAGTCCGCTCGGCATCCAGATCGATAATAGCACAGGTGTCATCAAGCTCAAGTCTGTTCCAAGCTGACAAAGATGACTTGTTAGGTCCTTCGTTAGTAAATGACAAGAGAAAAGCCATTTTTGAGAGTAACCGGTTGCTTCTTTTGGGCCGAGCGCCAAGCATATTTGCTCATTCCAACGTTTTTGCGTAGAATGTTCAGTTTCTCCTCAGAAAAATGTTCAGATGCTGCAAGGACAACACTTCTTAGCTCTGCACGAATAGTATTGATATAGCCTTCAAGCTCTGCCAATCGTCTGGCATCGTAAGGCAGACCTTGGATAGCTAACCGTGCAAGATCTGCCCATTGCTGAGCAGGAATGCGCATGGCATCAACCCTTTCCTTGATAAAGGCGGTCATTTCGTCAAAGTCTGGTACAGATGTGAGATTGGGCATTCTGAGGTCTCCTCGTCTTTATCAACTTCACGCCCTAAAATCCCTTGTAGTTCGTAGTGGGAAGAGAAAGCACGTTCCTTTTTGTGGCCGAGACTCTAGGGCCTCACGATTATCAAACGGCCCGTAAAACCCCTGTCCGCAGAGACACGGGGATAGAAGGGCCTACCTTTTTTGGGGCTGAGGCACTGGTGGTGCCTTCCTGCATGACAAAACCTTCACTTTCCTCTCCTGTATGA
>CBJMBI010000414.1:0-4079 GCA_966427955.1 uncultured Ktedonobacterales bacterium | reverse complement strand
AATTTGCTCTAAGTCCTAAAAGGTCAGTTATCTTAGAGTAACCTCAACTAGATTCCTACCGTAAAAATCTACAATGCCCCTGCAAGGCCGTCAAAATCGCAACGTAGTGCGATTCTGGGTCCTTGTGAAACTCAACAAAAAATCGAGAGGCACAATGGCCTCTCTTTGTTCTATGCTGGTTGTGACTTCTGCTCTCAATGAAATCGCGGCTGAGCAGAGGGCACTTTGCCAACTTGACGGTGTGCGCCTATCAATCTTAGAGGGCTTTCTACGCTGCTAGGCTATGAGTTGCCCAATCTTTTGTGGAAGTGTGCAGAGACCCGGTTCGTTCAGCATACTTTCTACTGGCCTCCAGTCTGCTCCGAGTAGTTCTCTTTGCGCAAGAACGATGCTTACTTCTCCCTGCAATCGGAAGATAAACCTGCAATCAAAGTGATAATGCGCTCCTTCATTTTTAGCTAGATTTGCAGGAATAGCATGCGTATCAATGTCAAATGGGATCATGCCATGGCGCTTATGCCAAGGGTCAAGTGAGATCTGAATTCCCGTCTCCTCTTTCGTCTCTCGTTCAGCGCATTGCCATAAATCCTCCCCTAGATCGTAATGCCCACCAGGCAAGATCCACTTATTTAATGCTTTGTGGTGAATGAGGAAGACTTGCTTGTTGTCCTCTGAAAGGACGATGGCAGCAGCTGTTACATGGCCTTCCATTACAGACCGGAGATGGACAGGAAACCCTGCATCAAGACAGTGTTTTAATCTCGACAATCTCTCGCTTTCTTCAGGAAACCGTATGAGATAATCTCGATAAATGATATGCATGTTTGTCTGAAAATCAGTGGTTGTAGGTATCATTAATGTCCTCCATTGTAGTTCTGTAACCAAATTTTTGCAATTGCAGCTTTTTCGTCAGCAGGCAAGGTATGAATTGCCTGAGGAAATTCTCGGTGTACAAGTACTTGCACACTTTTGAGGATTTCTGATTGTATGAGGTAGATGTATGGTCCAACAACCCCATGATGAACAAAGTTAACAGCATTACCATCATTCAACAAATAGAAATAGTGGCTATCGCTGTTGTAATACTTCGGCATATACTTATACTCATTCTCTTTTTGATAATGAGACACAAGGTATGCTATATCTAATTCATCATCCGCCGATGTTACGCTAATGACAAAACAGCCGTTCTTCAGCAGTGAAAAGTCATTCTCTCTTAATCCTTGATTCCCTGTAGCACAAACAACCACATCCACAGTTCTGAGTGCATCTTCACGGTTCTTGAGATCAAATCCATGAGAAAACGCTTGCACTTGTCGAATAGGGTCATGGTCATACACCATTGTCTTGACACATTTTTTTGATAATGCATCAGCAATGCTTCTACCAATTTTTCCATAACCAATCACTAATGCTCTTTTGTTCACCATAACTACACCGCTTTGCCGAATTAAAGCTTCTGCCGAAAAAACAATGGCATGGCCAACAAGAAAATCCTCTGGATCTTTTAACGGACTTCGTGCTACTGAGAGCACGGGGCAAGGCAAGACGGCTATTTGCTCATAGCGTTTATGTCCATTTTCGGTGTCCTCAACGACGCCAATAAGCTTCGCAGTCATGTTTTTTTGAATATAGGAGAGGCTTTTTGCAAAGTACCCACCCATATCCAGAATGATAAGCTTCTCATGTGGTTGGACGACTTCTTCAATCTTTGCTGTGATCAAGGCAGCATTTGAACAATCTTTCCGGGAAAAGTTCACAACTGGATATTTTCTACTCACATCCACCAGCGTTTCTTGATGGATTGAGCTTGCTTTGGGGATGACTGCCGCTATCCTCACAATCTTTGCCAGGCTATCAAGAAACACCTCTGTACCAGGCACGAGATGTGTCACGATAATAATGCACGCATTCTCGCACGCAAGATGTTGAGAAACATCACTAAAGAATTTTGCTGCTTTACTTTTTTCGTTTAGCATCCTTTTCCTCTTGCAGAGGCCAGACACTCTCTAACATGAATCTGTTATAATGTCTTTGGCCTGCGGTTCTACTGTAGGTTAGCTCGCCAGCTGTCTTGGTTTGGTCGCTTAGCAGCTGGCGAGTACTCCAGATACTCTTCTTCCAAACAGAGATCCTTTTGCATTCGTGCGCAAGGGATCTTTTTTTGTTGTCTCAACTGGACAACACCTATTCTACATTAAGTGATGTAACTTTGTCAAGCATTTGATGTAACTTTTCTAGCAAGCAGCCACTTTCCTCGGCAATAAAAAAGAGACGACTTTCCTCCTTGACAACTTACATCAAATAATGTAATGTCTAGCATAGTAAGTTGATCGACACATTGGAGGGCTTATGCCAGACCGTATAGTGTCGCCTACCATTTCAGAGAAAGTGAAGGCGATACATAACAAATTGCAGGAGGATCGTGCTGGAAACACTCTGACTGAAGCTGAACGCCACCTTGAAGTGACAAATGAGGAAGCGGCGTACTTATTGAGCGCTATAGCTGGTAGGACCATATCGCGTCGTTACCTAGCTCAGCTTACAAGAGAGGATGAGAAACACAAACGTCGTTTGCATCCATATAGAGCAGTTGGCAATGCATATACATATCAAGTAGAAGCATTGCTAAACATACGCTTCATCAAACAGCCTGACAGGAAAAGGTCTCAGCAGAAGAGTGATGGGGGCGCGGAGGCCGCATAGCCCAGGTGTACGTCGCACGGCTGGTAACTGAGGACGTACACCCGCAACTACTTAGTGAAAGTATAGCGAATGCTTGCTCTCTCCACAAGAGCCTCAACACTGTAGCAGAAAACTTTGGGCCTTTTCGATCCCTGCCCATTCTCGTCTCATGCTTGTACAGCATGTTCCAGGCGTATTATCTTATGAAGATGCTCAAGCGAAAAATGAGCAGTTTGCAGAAGCGTGAGAGGAGTCATTGCTTTGGCACGGGGTCTTCTGGATGGCTCCGGCTCATCGCTTCCGTGCCGATGGTATTGATGAGGAGCGAGAAATGCTGAATAGATGAGATAAGATAGCACGCCATGTTACGAGAGAAAAATTGTTAGCAAAGATCGCCTCAACGCGCTTCTCAAGCTAGATATGGGCAAGATTTATGATACACAAACGCGCCATTATATTGAAGAAATGGCATCATCTGCTGTTATTCCCTTTCATTCCACTCCTCCTATCTATGCACATCTATGTATTAATGTATCTTGTGTAAGAAAGGGAAGCATTATGAATTATCCACCGTATAGTCCTGACCCTTTCACTTACAGCCAACGACAGCCGAGCCAGTATTCAATCCACAATGGTCACAGCAAGCTCCACCGCTGCCGCAGCAATATCCTCAATGGGGACAGCCAGAGCCAACGTTCAAGCAGCGTTTCCGAGCAATGTCGCCATGGAAGCGCGTTGGAACTATCGGGTGCAGCACCATCATTGGAGCTATCATGCTCTGTAGTCTCTGCGCTATCGTGGGTAATGCTTTGCCAGCACCACCTAAGCAGCCATCAACTGCTGATATAGTCCAAGCTTCTCCAACGGCTCACCAGGTTGCAAGCATCAAGAAGACATCTACACCAATGCCGAGGCCTACGGAGACTCCTACGCCCATACCAACGGCGACACCTACACCGAGCCCTACGCCAACGCCAAAGCCTATGCCGACGCAGCAGCCAGTGCAGCAGCAACAACCTGCGCCTGCAACAGGAGTGAATGGCAATCCCTGGGGCTATAATTTTGATTCAACTGGTGGGAGCCTCATCTACTCGCCTGTGTCGAACTTCTGTACCGCTGGATATTTTTCGTGCATCAATAATTTCTGGAATGGCAATGGTTATGTAGAGGAATGCCAGGATGGGATGTATGGGAAGTCAGGAGGCATATCAGGGTCTTGCTCTCATCATGGGGGCAACTTGAGACCATTGTATTCGCATTGAGAAAGAGAGAGACGATACATATCATAATCGTCTCTCTTGTGTATCACTATTGAATATTTCTCGTGATGAATTATGTTATCTTCTGTGTGATCACTCGTTATGTAATATACACGAATACTATCATATACATAA
>CBJMBI010000413.1:0-4085 GCA_966427955.1 uncultured Ktedonobacterales bacterium | reverse complement strand
TGATGCCTCTATAGTCGAGATACTGAGATGCCAGAAACCAAGCGGTACCGTCGCTTTCTGACGGGCGGATGAGATGAGCAAAGAGCGCTAGGACAACGTCTGCATCATCATCTGAGAACTGTTTCACTTGTCTCCAGAGAGAGGCAGTGGTTTTATCGTCAAAGACTTCGTTTTTCTCTCCTGTTTTGTATTCCACGATAGCGGTTCCTTTGGGTTTCTCGTAGTGAAAAAAAGGCGCGTGGTCTTCTGATTGCTGCCATTGCGTGACCACGCTCTTAGCATCCTGGATACTGGCTACAACGGCTTGAATTGGTAAACATGCTGCTGTTTCAGCAAAGCCACCCTCAAAAATGTTTGTATAGGGGATTATACGTCTCTTTGATACTTCTAGCATGATACCATCCCCCTTGCCACGTTCTTATTGAGACGATGTACTACTTGCAAGCTATCCTGGCATAGTGTATTATTGGTACTAACAAAATGTAAGTCACGCATACAAAACACTCCAAGTTATCAACTTAGTGTGCTCTCGTAGCAAATTGGGGGCGAAAATCTCTTGACGTTGTGATATTTTGTGAGTATTCTGTTATCAACAACGTAAACCCGTGCTGTAAGAGAGCACTGAAACTTAAGGTCATTAGCAAGTCAACTGCCAAGAAAGAGTTGCTAGTGACCTATTTTCATGTTTAAAAAAGTGCTGACGTCTTGGCTCGTCAGGTGTCTTGTGACTTATTCACAATTGTTATCCTTTCAAGTGCTTGCCTGCCGGACCTTCAACTATGAGCATTCTAGATTGCCCTAGTTGCTATCCCTGCCAGCCCTGCGCGTCTACGGGACAAAAAAACAACAACAACTAGTATTTTTCAGCACGTCGGCGTTGACGTCTTTCGCGTCTTCGCTGGTTGCCTTTACTTTGCGCCTCTTTAGGTGAGGGTTGCATAGGAGGATCTTCAAGGACCAAGCTTCCACCGTGTGCTTTCTGCTCTTCTGGTGTTAGTGCTAAGAAACGCGCTCTGTACTTCATCAGCCGTTTACGTTTGCGTTGCGTTCTTATGTGTGCGCTCATAGGACTACCATCAGAAATAGTGGTACGTCTGTGGTTTATACCCATAAAGATCTCCTTAAAGGCTTGCTGAGTCAAGAATACCAATGAACAGGGATATGGTCAAGAGAATTGGGTGCTACTCACTTGGTCTAGACTTCAGCAATGCAAGTATCTGGTCTAGCTTTGCTTTAAGTTCTCCAACGTCATTGCTTAATGTGTCAAGCCGCTTAGTATGATCTGTCAGAGTAGTCTTAATCTCTTCAAAGCGCTCCTGCACAAATGCGTGTGCCTGGTCAAAGCCTTTATCTACGTGACTCGTCAGTACTCGAAACTCTTCAGCAGTATCAGCCGCTAGCTCTTCAATGCCTGTTTCTACGTGGGTAACACGCTTCTCTATTGCAGAAATGCGCGACTCTGGTCTAGGTGTCATGGCGTGGGTCCTTTCTAAACTATGCTGAGATTGTTTTTCCAGTTGGGTCAGGTCCTATAACGAGTGGGCGTCCTTGTCTTCTGGTGTGCAGTTGACGTACTTCAGCTTCAATTCTGAAGCGTGTTCTATCTGGTAACGATTGTAGACGAGCGATTGCATCAGGGAGTCCACACATGAGCGCACCAATGAGCATATTATGGCCATAGTGAGATTTGCGTGCTCGGTCAAAGCTATCCGGTATGGCTTTTCCATTGGTATCAAGTGTGGGCTGAAGCGTGCCAAATATGGCTCTCATTTCCTTTGGTTCGTACCATCGCATGGTATCCAGTGCAAGAGTCGGAACTGGTAAACAGCTATCATGAGTACCACAGATGCATGCTGTCATCCCATGTTTCCATAGGGGATAGTTGAGACGGTAGGTGTACCAATCTGAACTACGAGCTAGTATAACAGCCCGTAACTTCTTGTGGGTATCCAGACGCATAAGAGAGACGCTAGCACCTACTACAGTCCCCCCAAGCACTTGTATTTTCAGTGCAGATTGGAAGTGTAGCGTCTGGATAAAGACATCCGTCTGCTTGTAGCGGCAATAGCGTCTCTCTTTGGGCACGTGCTAATCCTCCTCAGGTCCTCTGATTTCAAGCAGGCGGGCTTGTTGTCGAAGCATGTGTTCAGCATGCATATCATTGAACCTCGCTACAAAATTAGCATTTTTTCTTTCCGTGTCTATCGTCCTCTGATTTTGTTCTAATTGAAGCTGGGCACGGGACTCCTTGAGCTGACGTTCAATGGCAGCATCATTTAACTGGTCAAATCCTTCTCCCTGGGCTTTCTGGTGTTTAACAATGTGATCAATCTCCAGTGGCGCAGGACTCAGGAAGAATGCAACGTAGGCGTCTCCAACGATGACACCTACCACACGAAAAGCGATGAAGCAATAGATAGGCCAATCCTTGCTGAAGCTTCCTGCTTTCGTGATGAAAAACAAGAAAGCCATTTGACCAGCAATGTTGATGATGGCCATCGTGACCCACATCATGACCGCACCCGTTGTATCCTTATCAGGTGTCTCACGCCCTGCTCTCTTTGCTTCTACTGCTCTCGCTTTGCGTCCTGATAGGTCGTAGGTTGCAATGGCAAAGGGGATCTCTATCAGCAGAGTGATACCCCACAAGAGCACTTGAGTCCAGGGGCTGTTATCATCTGGCAGGAAATGTTTGATGTAGTAGTAGACTTCCCCTGCTGTGAAGACGATAAAAGCAATGGGTCCTACAATTCTCCAGGTGCTTTTACAGAACTCCATAAATCTTTCATGTGCAGGCGGATTGTGTGTCACCTGTGCAAGAATAGCACGGTTGCGGGCTGTAATCTGCTCAGGTGTCATCTCTGTAAAGGTTCCAGTGGTGTCAGAGATGATTGTTGCTTCGCCTTCAATCGTTGCTGTTTGGGTTAAGTTTGTGGGTGCTTTTTCTTGATCTTTCTCTCTGACGAATGCACGCCCAATAGCATCTTTTATCCCTGATAATCTGGGCATTTATTTCCTCCACAAAATGCAAACGTTTTGAAAAAAAATTCAAAACAAAAACCTAAACATTGCGTTTGGGGGATGTTTGTTGCACGTTTAGATGGGCTTGTAAAGCGGCTTAATGTCATGACAGTGATGAAGCACTGCCACGAAAATTTAGCCGCTCAAATCAAAATGAAACGAAAATGCTACGCTCTTGGAGTGTTCGGAGTAGTTCTCTGTGCAGGACCATTTTGCGCGTTCTTGGAGTTACGAAGTTGCTCTCGCTTCTTGTCCTTCTTCTCCCGAATAGCTTGGTTTTCGACGCGGAGATTGAGTTGCATAGCGGCCTTCTGTCTTTTATTCATGACAGAGTGGAGCATTGAATAAGTGGTGAGCATGAATTCAGAATCAGCCTCTTCAAGACCTTTGATAATTTGCTCACGAAGCGCTACATACTTTGCGTATTCGTTGGTTGTGATGTCGTTAGCCATGGTAAAAACTCCTATCTTGTTTCTTGTTCCCATGGCTGTTAGAATTGAAGTAGGCCATGGGTTGACTGTGGTTCGACAATGCCAGCTTCAGACTTGATAGGTGTGGGAGCTGGCATTCAGCATTTAAAGGGACAAACTACAAGGGACTACTTACTAACTTTCAATCCTTCAATGTCTTCAATACGAACTGATCTCCCTAGGCATTCTGAAATGGCCCGCGCTAGCTTATTCGCTGTGTTATGGGAGATAGAGCCTCCATCTAGCGCTTTCTTGGCTGTTCCGTAGTCCAGTTCGGCTTTACGTGCTAGATGGCTTATGCTCCATCGGCATTGAAGACGGTATTCCTCCAGAGTCATAGCTCTAACTCCTCAGGTGTTTAATCTAAGAATACTTTGGATATCCTAGGATGTCAATAGGTAACCTTAAGAAAATACCACAAGTTCTTGCCAGCTAACAAAACTCGCATTTAGCTAACATCATAAGCCAGTTTCTTGCACGCCTGAACGCCAGCACGCCACAAGTTGCACGCCAGCACGCCGGTACGAAAATCCGGTGAACAGAGGACCATACTAAAAGTAGCACCCTTTGGCCTATGTGTGGACAATGTGCCCA
>CBJMBI010000412.1:0-4090 GCA_966427955.1 uncultured Ktedonobacterales bacterium | reverse complement strand
TGAGAGTTCTTTCGTCTCATGTAATGCTTGTTCAATATCTACAATATGCTTGATACGCTGCAAGAACCATAAATCAATGCCAGTGATATCGTGAATTTCCTCGATTGAGATACCCTGGCGCATTGCTAGTGGCAGTGCAAACATGCGCTTAGGTGTGGGAGTATAGAGATAGCGACTAATAATCTCGTCCACACTTTCATCGCGATTGGCAAAGACTTTCTCCGAGGTAGCCCCTTCGAAGTCTAGGTCTAGCATGCGAATAGCTTTCTGATAAGCTTCTTCAAAGGTCCGACCGATGCCCATCACCTCACCAACCGACTTCATGCCAGTCCCAATAGTTTCATCAACCCCTTTGAATTTCTCCAGATCCCAGCGAGGAATTTTCACGACGACATAGTCCAGACTCGGCTCAAAACAGGCCTGGGTGACGCCCGTCACGCGATTAGTCAGATCAGTCAAAGCATAGCCCAAAGCCAGTTTTGCAGCCACATAGGCCAAGGGATAACCGGTCGCTTTACTCGCCAGAGCTGATGACCGAGAGAGACGAGCATTGACCTCAATCACACTGTAAGCCGATGTCTTAGGATTGAGAGCAAACTGGACATTACACTCGCCGATAATGCCTAGACTCCTGATAATAGCAATCGAGGCAGCACGTAGAGTATGGTATTCCTGATTGGTCAGAGTCTGGCTAGGTGCAATGACAATCGATTCACCAGTATGAATGCCAAGTGGGTCCATGTTTTCCATATTGCAGACCGTTATGCAGTTGTCATAGGCATCACGGACCACCTCATACTCGACCTCTTTATAGTGGTGCAAATATTGCTCGATCAAGACCTGCGGCGCAAAGGCCAGGGCTCCACTGACGATATGCTCCAATTCTTGCTCATTGCTAGCAATGCCGGACCCCTGTCCCCCGAGGGCATAACCAGCACGAACCATCACAGGAAAGCCAATCTCACGCCCAATGCGCAGAGCATCCTCAAGTGTTTCTGCACTATGGCTCTTTGGCGTTGGAATATCGATTTTAGCAAGATGTTCAGCAAATTCCTGACGGTCCTCGGTTAAGATAATAGCCGAAACGGGAGTTCCTAAAACTCGCACATTATATTTCTCAAGTACCCCACTTTTATAGAGCGCGATACCACAGTTGAGCGCAGTCTGGCCACCAAAGGAAAGCAAGATGCCATCTGGGCGCTCTTTAGCAATAACCTTTTCGACAAAACCGGGTGTGATAGGTAAAAAATAGACCTTATCAGCCAAGAGTTTCGAAGTTTGAATAGTTGCGATGTTAGGATTGATCAGAACTGTCTTAACGCCTTCTTCCTGTAAGGCTTTGAGCGCTTGTGATCCTGAGTAGTCAAATTCGCCGGATTGCCCGATTTTAAGAGCCCCGGCTCCCAACACTAGTACTTTGCTCGGTTTTTGCATGCTAACCTCTCACCTTTTCCAGAAAGTAATCGAAGAGCCATTCGGTATCCATAGGGCCTGGCGCTGCTTCTGGATGGAATTGAACTGAGAAGAAGGGCAACTGAGTATGATGCATCCCTTCATTGGTATGATCATTGGCATTAACAAACCAAGGCTCAAAATCTGGTGGCAGTTTACCAACAGCAAAACCATGATTCTGCGTCGTGATATAACAGCGCTTCGTCCCGAGCATCAAACAGGGCTGATTCTGACTCCTATGACCAAACTTGAGCTTGTAGGTCTCGCCACCAGCAGCAAGAGCCAGCAATTGATGACCCATACAGATACCCATGGTAGGAATTTTGCGCTCTAAGGCAATGCGAATAGTATCAATGGTTTTCTTTGCCAGCTTAGGATTGCCCGGTCCATTTGAAATCAATATACCATCAAACTCAAAAGTGCAGTTTGGCGAAAACAAGTCATAATCCCAAGGAACGGTTACTACACGCACATTCCTTGCCAGCAGACTCCGCACAATATTACGTTTAGCACCGCAGTCAATCAGCACTATCGTCGTTTCACCATCACCAGCTATCTGCACCTCTTTGACTGAGACTCGCTCGAGGAGATGCTCCTGGTTAGGATCTCTGAAATCTATATCACGATCAAAAATAATTTTACCCAGCATTGAGCCATATTGACGTAGATGTTGTGTTAATAAACGTGTATCTTTGATCTCTAGAGCCGGGATCTTCTCTCGCTTTAACCAGTCCTCCAGAGTCATAATGCTTTGAACATGCGAAGGCGTATTTACATAATGAGAGACAAGCAATCCAGCAACATGGATTCGATCGTTTTCCCACGCAGAGGCATCTGGTACTCCATAGTTGCCCATAATGGGATAGGTCATAACCAGGATCTGCCCAGCAAAGGAAGCATCCGTCAACGCTTCAGGATAACCAACCATGCCAGTACAGAAGACAACCTCCCCAGCACAAGCATCTTCATATCCAAATGAAGTTCCCTCAAATCTTGTTCCATCCTCTAATACTAACGAACCATAGGTAGGGCGGCTGTCCTCATAGGTAAGAGCATCCCTATCTCTATTCAGACCTACCTCAGCGGCCGAATCTTTTACTAGCAGATTACTATACGTTGGACGATCTTCCACTAACAGATTAGTATGCACATGATCGCTTAGCATTTCTTCATCCTTTCAAAAGATAGTCTCTCACATTCACATAGAGTACCACGTTCACGCTCCACGAGAGCAACAAGACAAAATGTTGCCCTTTATACTTTTCCCAGAACCAGTGCTAGCAGGGCCATACGCGTATAGAGACCATTACGAATTTGCGAACGCAGGTAGACTGCACGCTCATCCATATCAATAGCTGGATCTATCGATTCAACCCTGGGCAGAGGGTTCATTAGAATCATATCTTTTCTCGCATGGGTTTGCAAAAGGTGAGGCGTAACAACCACAGCAGACTTTAGCGTATCCTGATACTCTCCCTGCGAGGCAAAACGTTCCTTCTGCAAACGTGTCCAGTACCAGAAGTGACAATCAGTCGGGATCTCTCCTACGTCACTGATCTCAATGATCTTCATGCCACGATTGCTCAAAGCTAAGAAATCATCACGAGTTAGTCTGAGAGAGCGTGGTGAAAGCAGATAAACCGTGTTGTTTTTGAATAGTGAGAGCCCACGCAGCAGCGAATGAATCGTGCGGCTATTCAAACAGTCACCAGCCAGCAGTCCTGTAAGATGATCCAGGCGGCCAAAGCGCTCATAGAGCGTATACAAATCAAGAAGAGTCTGAGTGGGATGCTCATTACTACCATCACCAGCATTAATGACCGGCACCTCGGCAACCTGTGCAGCCTGTTGAGCAGAACCTGCCAAGGGATGACGAAGCACAATCACATTTGAATAAGCCTCTAAGACACGCACTGTATCCTCAAAGGACTCGCCTTTATTGACGGAAGATACGGTCTCAGGATTTTGCAGCTCAATGGTTTGCCCACCTAAGCGCTTGGCTGCTGCGACAAACGAACTGAAAGTCCGACTCGAAGGCTCAAAAAATAAGAGCGCAATCAAGAGACCTTCTAGCAGATGCGAGGGTTCCTTATTGACAGCAATATGCTTCATTCGACTAGTCAAGTCGAAAAGCATCTGCAAATCTTCAACAGAGAGCTGATCAAATGAAATAATGTCCTTACCTTTAAAATTACCGTTGATCGGCTCAAGTTTATATGAAGGATAGGAAGTGAGTTGCTGCATAAAAACTCCCGTGATTATCTATAACGACGGGTTGACAGGTCATCCTTTTCTTTTTCACTATTCACCAAAGTGAAAGTGTTTGTGATATGGGAACCACACTCAACAAAACTGTTTGGAGATGGAAGCTCTACATATCAAAAAAAAACCTCACCTCCCAATCAAAGGAGTGAGGAAGAAACTTGGTTTCTTTTCCCAATAGAAGGACAACGTCGACACCCATCCAGAAAATGAATGAGCTGAGACAGGTTCTTTATCCCAACTGCTACCACAGTATTGCAAGAGTTAGAGACCATGTAGACGCCGTGCCTTCGTTGCTTGATAGGGAAATGTGATTTAAATTGTTCACAGTATACCTTAAATGAGCCATAAATGTCAAGGTAAATAGTCTATTTGC
>CBJMBI010000411.1:0-4105 GCA_966427955.1 uncultured Ktedonobacterales bacterium | reverse complement strand
GCAGGCTGCCACTAGTCCAACGCCACCACCGATAGCGGCACCATGCACACGTGCTTCTCGATGGCAAAACCTTGAAAGGCATACAAAACCATCTCGCCAAAGATCAACAGAAAATGCACCATATGAATTTATATGAGGACAAAACAGGCATTGTGCTCGCTCTCTTCGATTTTTGCTAGGTTTCCAATGCCAAACAGCAGATGGCGCCGCTTTGATGCTCATCCCCTTCAAGCTATGCGTCTCTTGCTCAAGCCTCTGAAGGAAAATTAAATAGCCCTGGTAAGAACGAAATGCCTCTTGACAAAGATAAATCAATTTGAGTATGATTAAGAAGAGATGCTCGGTATATCACTTTTGAAAGACGAGCCCACTCCCCACTCGAGAAAGGAGGAATATCCCGAAAGGAATCTGTTGGCAGGAAAAAATCACTCGTTCTCCACAGACCCTAAAGGTGTGAAGTTTATGACGTCCAATCTGATGGATGAGCAGACAAGATGTGGCGAGAGTGAGCCCTCGTCGAAGAACATGTTCCGTTTGTGTCTGATATACTTGGTATAGAAGTTTTTTTGAACGGTTTGGAAGAATAACAGGAATACTGCAATACATGGATAAGAGATCAAAACAATATACAGAATCAAAAAAAGTGTACAAAATAGAAGAAAAGAGGAGGGAAGTGCCTAAAACCTTTGAAAAAAGAATGGCTTACTATCTTCCATATCAGGAAGTAAAAGTTCCGCAGGAGGTCAAGCAGAGTGGACTGGCTGAGGTAGTAAAACATTATGAAAGGCGCAACTCAAGCGTGTATGACTGGGCTGCGCAAGTGTCTGACAAAGCGTCTCGCATGGTTTCGTTCCTGTGGGAGAAGAAGTCTGCGATTGGCATAGGCATACTGGTCTTTGCAGGAAGACTGGGGAGTGCTGAAGGTCGTTTCCTGGGTGAGAGCACTGCTCTTCGTCTCATGGACAGGAGCAATACAACACTTCCTGCTCTTGGTTGGGAAGGGTTCAACAATCTCTCGCACCCAACTGCTCTGCATGAATCTCATCCCGGCAGAGTTACACCAGAAGTTGTTGAACATCTTAAAAAACTTGGGGTGCTAGATCCAGAGCAGCTCATTCGAAACGTTCAGCAGGGAAGATATGAGAACGATACCTCATCAGAACAGCGAGGGTGGAAGGAGAACAAAGGAACGGAGACTCGTTCTCCAAAAAAGAAGCGGATTGCGAAGCTGCGAGCTTTGATGAAGAAGGTCGAGACTGATCCAAAGGCAAGGGAGCGTGTGAGGCAGTTGCTTGCTGAGAAACAACAGCTAAAAGAGCAGAAGAGCTTTGTTCCCCGACGAGAACTAGCAACGGATACCCCAAGCGTTGTATTCGTTCATGGATTAAACGGTCCAAGTCCTAAGGGGAGTAGCACCGGTCATGATTGTAATAATGTGTACTGGATCGATACAAAATCCTTTCTAAAGTCGCAAGGGCTACAAGATTTGCGTACTATACAATTCTATACTGGTGATCAAAATTGTGACGCAAATCTCCATGATCCTTCGTATACCCGTCACTGTACCGATTTTAGTGCGGATGCAGGACCGGACGGCACAAATGATGAAAGCTTATACCATCTGAGTTGTTTGTTATCTTGGTACTTGCATGATAACTTTGGTCAGTCTAACAGCAATGTTGTCCTCGTCGGTCACAGTATGGGAGGAATAATCGTTCGCGAAACACTGTTTCAGATGCAGCAAAATGCAGGCCAGTCTCCTTTTCCAGATACAATTGGCCATGTGACTGACGCTATTACATTTAATACTCCTCATGGTGGGTTAGATTCTGCAACTGACCTTGCAGGTTCTCTTTTGGTATGCAATGACTGTACACAATGGAAAGAGATGAGTGCGTCCGGTAATTTAATGTCAGAACTGGCTAGTTCTGGGCAAAACCCACAAACATCAGGAGGATTTACTCGTTGGACAGTCATTGGTAGCGAATGTGATGGCTACGTCGCAGCAGATGACGCTATATATATGCATGCCAACCACGCTGTAGTTTATGCAAAGGGCTCCCCCGATGGTTCATGCTATGACCATTCGGGAGCAATACATGATCAAATTCCAAATCAAGATGCTTATGTATATTACTGTGATAAAAGTGATCCAGATAACTCTCCATGCGGTATGGATTATAGAAGTACATCAGGCTGGGTGCGTGTGAATCATGGGCCTCATGGTCTACCGGAGCTATACAATGCAATTCTAGGAGCGCCTCTTTGATAGAGCATTTTTCTTGAAAAAGAGTGGTTGAAGCCGCTTGCCAGAAGGAAGAGCACGAGCGAGAAGAGAGGAATCCAGTTTTCTGAAAAGGGGAGGATCCTCTCTTCTTTGTAATGGAGCATCACAGCGTGAATGGACGCCTTGCACTGGGAGAATCCTCAATATGAATATCTTCATCGTGGTCGGTCTGTTGTGTCTATTTGGCATGGTCGCCTGCATATATGGCGTCTTTGTGAGCCCACGACGCCGATACATGTATCTCTTTTTTACTGTTGTCCTACTCGCAGGTAGTTTGCTCTCTGGCACTCTCGTTGTCAGTAGAGCTTTTGTCCCACATCAATCGGCTCCTGTTCCGGCTACCGTGCAACTGTTGGTCAGGGATGCGGATGGGCTGAGCAGCATCAAAGCTCAAGATGGTTCACTGCGCTGGCATCACCGTTTGGACGTGAACCTTTCAAATGATCGATGGACGCTGAATGGCGATATTATCTACCTTGTTAGCACAAGAAGTGGCATGAATCTCCTAGTAGCCCTGCACGCAGGCGATGGAAAACAACTCTGGAGTATGTTGCTGCCTCCTGCCATGACGGACTATGTCTTCGCGCCACCACTTGTTGCTGATGGCATGGTGTATGTGCCCGTCAGTGATCGGTTATTTGCCCTGCATGCAAACAATGGAGAGTTAGCTTGGCAGACGGACCTGCATGATCTGGAAATATATGATAGTGGAGTTTCGCAGCCCTTTGCTGCTGGCGGCGGATTGCTGTTTCTGGGCACAAAAGAGGGAATTTTTCGTGCTTTGCGTGCTCAAGATGGAAAACAGGCTTGGAGTGTCACGGTGGGAGAAGATATTGGACTCCCGACGCTCGTTGATGGTCAGATCTATCTCAGACCTCAACATGGGCATGGGATTGTGGCACTACGTGCGCAGGATGGCGCAGTCCTCTGGCATTTTCGGCTTCCGTCAGGTGAAGATCTGGTTGCTCACTCGCTCTTTGTAGGGCCTAGGCGTGTCTATCTAAGTACCTACGATGGAATGATAGATGCTCTCAATGTTCAAGATGGCAAATTGCTCTGGCAGCACCAAGAGCCAGAGGCCTACGAGGAACTACATGAGGTGAACGGGATTGTCTCTATCTCGCTGTCCAACGTCCTGCTAGCTCTGCATGCTAATGATGGGAAGCAGTTGTGGCGGCACGAGGAGTCACAGACGAATGATGTTGGAGCTACAGTCCACTTCATCGGCGAGACACACGATGTGATTTTTATACGCACACAGATTTTTATACGCACGTCAAACGACTTTGGATCGTTTCTGCCCTGCCTACTGAATTGCCCATCAAATGGAATTATCGCTTTAAACGCATCAAATGGAAATTTGTACTGGCGATCCGAACGCGAGATCTATGCGGCTTTCATGGTTGGTGCTTCTTAACATTCTGGGCTTTAGTTCGAGACATTCCACGCCTCTGGTATAAAAAATACATGAAAAGTTGCTCATGGAATGGGTCTCTCAGCAGGTTTTTTCAGGTACACCTGTTGAGGAGATTTTTGTATCTTTAGTAGCTTGAGCACTTTCTACGGCGGAACCGCAAAGAGAGAGAATGTCGAGACGAGGTGAACTGTTTTTGCTCAGTCGCAGAGGAGATGAGACAGAAATGCCAATGAGAACCTTGACAAGAAGAGAAAAGATGCCGGAACCATGGTAAAATGGGGAGTCTTTTTAATTCGCTCTCCAGCGAGGCCGACGTTTCTCCAAGAAAGCACTCAACCCTTCCTGTCCTTCCTCACTAACTCGCAAACGTGCAATCAGTTCGCTGGTATAGGTGCGTGCTT
>CBJMBI010000410.1:0-4114 GCA_966427955.1 uncultured Ktedonobacterales bacterium | reverse complement strand
TACCAAGGGAAAACATGCGTCGAAACCGAGAAAACGGTCCCAATCAAAATCAGCATGGCAGCCTCCATACTAATGCGTTGATGCGCACGTTGCCTCCAAATTACCAGAGCAACCCCACCAACAAGCAATAGATCAACACTATAGCTTAGTATATGTGCTATCAATCCATTCAACTGTAAATGCTGATTTAGCCACTGGGTAAGCATGAGAACACAACCACCATTCCAGCTATATTCGCTCACATAGGTCGTAAAGAAACCAAAAGCTCGCCCGTGTCCTAGAATGATATAGGGAACGTAGCTTAGTACAACCGTAATGCCACACGTTGCCAAGCATGTAATGATCCAGGCACGATTACGACGAGGAAGCACAACCAGCAAGAAGAGAAGTGGGTAAATATTGGTGAGTATAGCTAGAGCGACGAGCAGTCCCGTTGAGAGAGCACTCCATCGCGAGGAACTCAACGAGCTAACGAGTGCTAGCAGAGTGAAGACCAAGGTGATGGCTTCATGATGCCCCTGCATAGCAAACTCCACGATTGGTAGAGGGCACCATGCATAGATCAGACAACGACTAGGGTCCAGACTGCGAGAGCGTAGAAGAACTATCAAAGCAGCACAAGATACTATTTCTAGCAGCACCAGGATACCTTTGAAAACAACGAGATTATCTGGTGCAATAAGATAACTTAACAAATAAACTGCTTGGGCTGCTGGAGGATAAAGCGTAGGAACATTGCGATAGCGGCTATTGGCATAAATGAAATTGCGCAGATGGACAAGTTCTGCGCTATTCGGAGCATAGACGTAAGGACTGTAGCCATGCAAAGTGATACGTGCATCCCATAAATAGCGCCAGGAGTCATGCGATAAATTTGGCGGCAATGGGAGCAAAATCAAACGCAAGACAAGCGCTCCCAGCAGAATAACCCCCAGCTCTACCCAACGCCATTGACCCTCAGGTGGCTTGGTAGCTAAAATCAAGACTGACGCTGCCAGATACGGTAAAAAACTGAGCATCCAGAGGATGATCCAGGATGCCACAGGAGTATCAATCGGAGGTGCAGTCATGCGTAGAAAGAGCATGAAGCAGAGGGAGACTAGCAAAAGGAGACAGAGGATAGGTAGACGCCACTGCTGCCACGGTGGACGGTGACTAGTAGTGGCTGGAGCCAAATTTGGCGAAGAGCAAGACGATTGTGCTATTGACATACATGATTGCCTTTCGCATGGAAGACCACAAAAGCTGCATATGGTTTTCGCTCTACAAGAACCCTTCTTGTTCACCCAACGCGGCTCTACTTCTCCTTTTCATGCCTCACCTTGAGCACGAAATATGTAACTATAGTTTTATACCCCACGTTGTAATACAATAAGTAGGGAAAACTATCAAGACTGCCATTTGAGTTACGGCTACCCAAGCAAATTCTTTATAAGCGAGCCGTGACAGATGTGCTGAAAAGCACAAATATTTCGATTTGTGCAAATAATTCTATGTCACAAAAGGAGAAATTTATGCGCCTGGGATTACAGGTTCCTAATTTTACATGGTCAAATGATCAAAGTCAAATTGGAGATACATTTGGCCTTATTGCACAGCGTGCTGAGCATGCAGGGCTCTATAGCCTGTGGGTCATGGACCATTTCTTCCAAATTAGCTTTGTTGGGCCTGTAGAAAACGAGATGCTTGAAGGATGGAGTGCACTAGCATTCGTAGCTGGCCGCACCAACCGAATCAAGCTTGGGACTATGGTTACTGGTATAACCTACCGCTATCCTGGCATCCTGGTCAAGACAGCCACGACACTTGACGTTCTCTCACGTGGAAGAGCTTATTTTGGTATCGGTGCAGCCTGGAACGAAGAAGAGCACAAAGGATTAGGCGTGCCATTTCCTCCACTCGCCGAACGTTTTGAGCGACTGGAAGAGACATTACAAATCGCTCATCAGATGTGGGCAGGAGATGAAAAACCATATACAGGCAAGTATTATACGCTGGAGCGTCCACTGAACTCGCCACTGTCAGTGCAGAAACCTCATCCCCCAATTCTCATCGGCGGAGTTGGTGAGCGCAAAACATTGCGTATGGTTGCACAATATGCAGATGGCTGCAATCTCTTTGCCCATCTAGGTAAAGAGGAAATCAAACGCAAACTCGATGTGCTACGTGATCATTGCCAGACCTTGAACCGTCCATATGAGCAAATCGAGAAGACCACACTCGGCCCTATGCATATCACTCGCGACGGTCGCAACGGCACGCTCTCACCCAACGCGGCCATAGACCAGTTCGCAGAATTAGCTTCGTTGGGTATCGACCAAGCAATCTTTAGCTTAAATGTAACAGACCCTGAAGTATTTGACATTCTAGCTACCAAGATTGTTCCAGAGGTCGAAAAAATTCCAGTAGCAGGCCGCTGACAAATCAGCCTGCAATAAGGATAGAGATGACACAGCGCAATACGCTCACAGAAAATGAAAAAGCGTTTATAGAAAAATTGCGAGTGGCAAGACTAGGCACAGCAGACGAGAACGGGACTCCATACCTTGTTCCCGTCTGCTACGCATTTGACAATAACAATTTCTACACGCCACTTGATGAGAAGCCCAAGCGTGTCCCGGGAACAAAACTACGGCGCGTGCGTAACATTGAAGCTCGGCCTGAGGTCGCTCTTCTCATAGACCAGTATACCGATGACTGGTCACAATTAGGCTATGTGCTCATCCATGGCCACGCAGAGTTGATCGTTTCCACACATGAGCGGCATGGACCGGCAGTGGCATTGTTAAGAGAACGCTATGTACAGTACAAGAGCATGGCATTGGAACAGTACCCCCTAATTATGATTATCCCTCGGCACATCATAGCGTGGGGGCCAGCTCTCTCTGACCAATGAGGCCTTACTCGGAGCAAAAGCCCTAACTAAGTCAATGGACTAGTCCAAAGGGCGCTTGAAAATCATAGTGGCTGGCTTGCCGACATCTTCATGATCGACATCACAGGAAACTAGTTCCCAGCCCTCTTCGCCAAGCTGGTTCAGGTATGCAATATCGCATGCCTGATAGGTTTTCAATGTTTGATAATTCTCCTTCAAAACCTGTTGCTTACGTACAAGAATTACTTTATACTCCCACTTTTTCATGATATTCTCCTTTTCTAAAAGCCGTGGAGGCACTAGAAAACTGATCACAAATGATTTGCAAGATTTGCCATGGCAAATGACTTTGCAAATGGGGAGATAACTTGGAACACGCTTAACTTTAGCATAACAAATAGAACAGTTATTGACTAGAGACAAACAGGACAACTTAGCGGTCAATGATTGCCTGCCTCGAAGTTGTCCACAAAATGTCCTGCTTTAAGAGGGGAGCTTTTTAGTCGTGCGCAGAATTTCCAGAAAGCGTGAAAAGCCTAAGGGATCAGCAATTGCACGGACTTGTCGGAAACCTTCGCCGTATATAGGATCAGGATTATTTTCGATACACATCGCATGGTAACGGCTCTCAGGTGTATCCAAGTGACAATAGTAGCGATGGGAGAGGTATTCACAGAAACCTTCTGTGCCCCAATTTGGTAAGTTCTGAATGCCATGGACGATCAGCCAGACATGGCCAAGCTCATGGGCTGTAACCCCCTGAAAGAGTACAGCAGGCAATCCCTGGAGCACAGCAATACCATTAACCTGAGCATGCACCACGCGTCCATCCTGCGTATAGGTTGAGCTTATTGTGGCACCTCGCGAATGCGTCTGACCGTGCTCATTGAGTAACTGAGCTAGTCGTCTCCGGTCACATAACTCCAGACTGAGAGGTAGATTATTATAAACGAGGCCTTGATTACTAATCCATTGCCTCACATGTGAGAAGAGAGAACGTGCTTCAGCACTCGTTTCAACTGCACTTGATTGGCAAACCGAGCAAGAAATCTCTCTGCTGCCACTGGCTGACTGGTTAGGAACTAGGCGTCCGCAAAAGGAACAAGCTGGATAGGATTTTTGGTGCTCTAGACAATATTTTGTTCCCCAATGGTCTACCAGATATTTCCCCATGAGAGCCTTGCCACAATAGGCACAATGTGGGGCAATCCATCGGCTGTAGCACTCGCTATGAAATGG
>CBJMBI010000409.1:0-4129 GCA_966427955.1 uncultured Ktedonobacterales bacterium | reverse complement strand
CTGAGATTTGGATGGGTCCCCAGAAAGGATTATCTATGGCATGTTTGTGCTATTTTGCCAACAGTTTCCTCTGAAAGATTGAGGTATATGCTGCAATAAGTTGTATGGACTCTTATAGTTGGTGCATGATTCGCTAGATCATGGATCATGTATCCTTGCGAAGGAGCCGTTCTTCAGACGGATGGTGAAGTATTGTGTCATTAATTGGTACATTAGAGCAGTTCAGCTTATCAAATGTCTTGCGGCGAATCGAGATACATGAAAAAACTGGTTTGCTTGTGGTTAAGCAAGGGGAATATTGGGTAGAATTCTATTTCCGAAATGGGCGGTTATTGTGTATTGGCCCTCTTCGCACACAAGCGACATTGGGTGAACGGTTGGTAAATGATCAACTCATTTCACCACAAGCCTGCTATGAAGTTGAGCATACTTTTGGCGATGCTAAGTCAAGCGAGACTCGTGCGGCTCTAGCACTGATGGATCTTGGCTATATTAGTCGCGACCAATTACGAGCATGGGCTATACAAAAAGCTACAGATGTGCTACGTGTGATTCTTGCTTGGTCGTCTGGTGACGTCTACTTTGAGGAAAACACGCCTCCTCCACCGGATCGTTTGCTGGTTTCTATGTCAGCCATATCGATTATTGACTCAGTTCCCCAACTAGGAACTCAATTTGACCAAATCCCATCATCTCATTTAAGCCAAATACCTCAGTCCCAATCAACCAAACCAGCTCGGTCTACTCAGCTTACCTCGATGCCTTCAACAGCCTATCAAACAGTGACATTTAATACTGCTCAAGCACCAATAAATCGTATATCTGTGAACTATACGGCTTCAGCAACTCCAATCGTGCCTGCAACACCCAAGCCAGATGTGGCAAAGGTACCCACACTTATGGGGTTCGATCAGTTTCTTGGCGATGCAGTTGCTAGCTTCTCATCATCCTTTGCAGATGCATTATCTTCAACAGAACCTCTCTCATCGGGCTTTCCTAACACTGATGCATTACAAGATCTCTCATCTGATCATTTTCAGGATACTTCACACGACATTAGCTTCGCATCACTTCTTTCTCCTGAAATTTCCTCTGAGTCAGCTCCCTCAATACGACCTGTTCGAGTGACCAATCCTATTCCACCGAAGCGTATTGATACCTCTTTCATGCAGCCGGAGATGTTGCTTCTCCCAGCAGATCTCTCCGCTTTGCGTGAACAAAATCCACAGGTTCAGATAACACCGGATCAGTGGAGAGTTTTGACGTGTATGAATGGTCAGATGACGTTAAAGGCAGCTTGCCAGATACTCGCTATGCCTCCTGAACAGTTCTGCCAGGTTGCAGGAGAATTGGTGGCCGAACATTTACTGCACGTCTCTTTGCCCGATCAGATGCAGGCAAATGAATCTTCGCCTATGCCATATGAACAGGCCACTTCTGGACTGAGCAATGGCCATAAATCAGCTTATGCAGCGGTAGGCGCTATATCCTCATCTGGTAACCTACCTACACCGGATGTCCAGCTACAGTTCCCTTCCTCGCTGCCCTTCGAGACAGAATCTCAGTGGGGCAATGGTGGCAATGGCGCGACATTTGTTCCTGGGCGCGGTTGGATTACCACACCACAACCACTACAACCACTGCAGTCACCTGGACCATTGGTAAACTCTGCTGTTGCATATACGCAGGTGAGTAATAGCGTGTACTAAATATGCTCTGGCAATCTGGTTTCATCTGTCCTCGTTAAATTGAGAGGATATACAATGTGGAATGATGAGAGTGGGCAGGGGACTTCAAAAAGGCTGAGAGGACAAGATTCACAGAGCAGGTTGCTTGGCGAATCTACTCGTGATTCGTCACCGGACGATCTTCTTGCTAGTATGATCATTGGACGCAGTGCGGCAAGCCAGAATGTGATCAGAATGATACGCCAAGTAGCTGCCTATCCTGAAACAACCGTTTTACTCCAAGGAGAGAGCGGTACAGGTAAGGATGTGGTTGCAAGAGCCATTCACCAAGTGAGCAATCGTGCCGCTTATCAGTTTGTTCCCATCAACTGTGCAGCTATTCCAGAAACACTGTTGGAAACCGAATTGTTTGGTGTTGAGGCTGGAGCATTCACTGATGCCAAGGCTTCCCGAGATGGCTATATCTTGCGTGCTAATCGGGGTACCCTCTTTCTTGATGAGATTGGCTCGATGCCTCATGTTTTACAGGCTAAACTCCTACGCTTTTTGGAGACACGGAGTTTCCAGCGGGTAGGGGGAACCAAGCAGATCCATGTTAATCTACGTGTTATCTCAGCTACTAATGTCGATCTGCAATCAGCGGTAGCACAAAAAACTTTCCGAGATGATCTGTTCTATCGTTTGAAAGTCTTCTTTATTCATCTCTCCCCCTTGCGTGAGCGACCAGAGGATATTGAGCCTCTCGCTGAACACTTTTTGCAACTTCATAGTATGAAGAGCAATAAACCTGTTCGTATCAGTAAAGAGGCAATGGAAATGCTTCAACGTTATTCCTGGCCTGGCAATATTCGTGAGTTGAGCCATGTCATTGAGCGAGGTGTGATTCTCTGTGAGAATATCATCATGCCTAAAGATCTACCTGAAAGTATCCACAAAGAAGCTACAAATACTAGTCAACGCCTATACAATATTATACAGCAAATGCATCTTCCTACTGAAGGAATTGACTTACGTGCATTTTTGTCCAGTATTGAACAGAGATTTCTGCAGGAAGCACTCGAGCGCAGTAATGGCAATCAGGTCCGTGCAGCAACCCTTTTGCGCATATCTCGCGATCAATTGCGTTATCGCCTCCTTGAAAACACTTCAAGCGCCAAATCTTCCAGAAAAAGCTAAGCTTCCTTTGGTCTGAGATCAATGGAACTATTCTTCAGGCCAGTTAAGCATTATAGCCTTCATCTTGTCCCCCGGATGAGCCTCAGCACCAATCTCAGGCACAATGATCAATGCATTGGCGTTAAGCAAAGAGGTCATCATGTGCGAGCCCTGGTTACCTGTTGGATGAGCCACAAAGTGATCATGCTGCCAAACAACATGGGCACGCACATAGTGACGAGGCATAGCTCGCTTAGGCAAGCCACCAGTCACGACTACTTCGACCTGAGGCTTGTGCAGACGACTATATCCCTGCAACTTGCGAATAAGTGGTCGTCCGAAAAGTTCAAATGTCACTGCGCTAGAAACTGGGTTGCCCGGCAATCCTAATAATGGAACTCCTCCAATCTGTCCGAATGCCACTGGCTTGCCGGGACGCATATTAATGCGCCAGAAATTAACATGGCCTTTTTCTGCTAAAATGTCCTTGACTAGATCAAAATCGCCAACAGAAACCCCGCCAGAGGTGATAATAAGATCATAATGGCTTGCCTCGTTGAACTTTTCGTGCAAGCTCTCAACTGTGTCACGAGCAATACCCAAACGGTATGCTTCTGCACCTAATGCGCGAACAGCACCTTCCAATAAATAGCTATTACTATCACGAATTTTCCCTGGTTTCAGAGGTTGATCTATATCGACTAGCTCGTCACCTGTCCCTACAATTGCTACACGCACACGGCGAATTACTGGGACGGTGGCCCAGCCAAGCGTTGCCAAGATCCCAATTTCCCAGGCTCCTATTTTAGTTCCACGTGGCAAAACTGTTTGACCTCGCTGTATATCCTCTCCAGCAGAACGAATATTATTGCCTGGAGGAACTTCTTGCAAGATTTCGACCCAATCACTGTCTGGTCCATCAGAACGCGTTAATTCGACCTGAATAACGGCATCAGCTCCAGGTGGAAGAGGTGCCCCTGTTGTGATACGCATAGCTGTACCCGGCTCCAACATATGATCAGCAAGATAGCCAGCAGCAACACCTCCCGTTATCCGCAAACGGGGTGGTTTACCATCCTGTGACTTACTATCTTTACTCAGAAGAGCAAAACCATCCATAGCAGAATTAGCAAATGGAGGAATGTTTTCTTGCGCTACAATATCCTGCGCCAGTACCATTCCGAGAGCCTCAGCAAGAGATACCTGGATTGTATCAAGTGGAGCAACATCTGCCAGAATGCGTTCGAGCGCCTCTTCTACGCTGATCATAGAAAAACCTCCTCATT
>CBJMBI010000408.1:0-4134 GCA_966427955.1 uncultured Ktedonobacterales bacterium | reverse complement strand
TTCAATCAACTGCAAGTATTCTGACTCAGATGCTGAAATGCACAACGGGTAATAAAGTAGATCAGGTGCACTTGAGAGTATCAGAGCTTGATGATGATCTCTGGGGTAGTTTATTCATAGATCATGGCAGTAATGGTCAACCTATAGTATGGCGTCGGGGAATATTAGCAAATCCACCAAATAATCTTCAAAACGGTGAACAGCCCCTTCGCCTAGTAATAATACCTGATCTGGCTAAACTGAGTTTGGCCGCTGCTCGTGCTTGTGTTATGCTCGTGGCAGCAGATGTTGCCCACTTAGAACGACATGGCCATCATGCAATATGGCAACCCAACATGTGTTGGCTAGCTAGTTGTTCTAAAGCTGAAATAGGAGCTGTTTGTGCTCATCTCCTTGATCGCTTCGCTTTACGCTTGAACTGGCCAGAAATAGCTTCAACATACTCGGCAGCCGATCTGCTCAAAGAAGTACTCAACGATACATTCTCTAAAGATATTAATAGAATATCCCTCCCCCCAGGTCTGAAAAACCAACTCCAAAAAGCTGCTCAGTGCCAAACCATGATCACTAATGAGTTCATAGAACGTGTTCTTGCATATATGTCAGTAGCAGAAAACTACTTTCCACGTCGTGAAATTGCGCTAGCTCGTCTTGCTTTGTCCAATGCAAAATTAAATGAAGCACATTATGTGGCTGCTAATGATGTTGACACAGCTGCTAGCCTGATAGGGTTGATACCACCTGAGGAGGTATTGCCCAAGGGACGTTCTATTGACTATCCAAATGGTCAGGAAGAAGCAACTGATACAGATTTACAACATACCACAAATCATCCTGCCAATGAAGATATGCTAGCATCCTTCCGCGAACCAGAAGCGCTAGCTAGCGAGATACCAGTGTATAAGTCAAACAATACTGATACACTAGAGCTATCTTCATTTCCTGTTGATCCTTATCCAGAAGACAATTCACCTATTAATCGCGAAATAGCTTCGCTTCGACTTCCCTTCTTCCAGTATGCCATAACTAATCCTGATCGTGGTACTGTAATAGGTGTCGAACGGGCCACTACTTTACATGATATTGCATTGGTGAGTACTTTATTCGCAGCTGCTCCTTTTCAGGCTATTCGTCGCAAGAATTTAAATATAAATGATAACCGGTCGATACTTTCTACAAGTGATTTACGACATTATCTTCGTAAATTTACACCACATCAGATGCTTCTATTGCTTATTGATTATACCAGCTTGCACAGAAATGACTGGCAAGATGCGCTCTCCCCTTACCTAAGCTGGGCCTATGTTGAACGCGCTAGCGTTTGCATCGTTCAAGTAGGAACAGCCCATCCAACTCACGAACTTCGAGCTGACCTCATACATGAAAGAAGCATCCTTGTACCAAGTATTGAAACTGCATTATTAGAAGAGAAAGCAGGAAAAGCTACACCTCTGGCTGATGGATTTGACTTAGCGCTACGGACCCTCCGCCACGCTCTGCAACATGGGCGTCACATTGTGCACAGAGCACTGTTCGTGGTGATTAGTGATGGGAGAGGAAATGTATCCCTTGAAGCTAGTCACAATCGCCATCTAACGAAGCCGATCAGTCGTGAGGGCATAGAAGATGCCTTAAAGCTAGCCCAACAAATTGGTGAGTTAAAACATGTCCAAACAGTTCTGCTAAATCCACAGCCTAGGTACCATCCTGATTTGCCACTTTTGTTCGCAGCAACGTTAAACGCGGAGGTAATAAATGTTGCTAATGCCCAGGTAAAAGAGGTGGAGAAGTGACCAAAAAAAGTGGTCCATCACGATGGCTACAAAAGCTTATTGCCGGCAATCAGGGAATAGCTAGCGGCGGTATACAAGGTAACAAGACAATACCTCTGCAGCAACCTGTCTATTTTAGTATAGACATATTCCATGAAAATGATCAATGCCAGATGCTCCAGTGTGGAAGAACCTATCAGGTAGTCATTTCAACTGCTTATGAAAGGTCTCATGATGGGCTTTGTGAGCCCTTAAGTTTACCTATTCAATCAAACGTAAAGCTTGAGTTATTATATAGCACAGAATTGGGCATAGAAACTCATACCTGTTCACTTCCATCCAAACCAATGATGCCATTTAAGCATAGTTTTACAATCTCTGTTCCTGAGCGGCATCCTACATGCAACGTAGAATTTGTGCTACGAGGTCATATAAAAGACACAGAGCATCCTAAAGAACTTAGTACGCTTACCATAAGAATGGAGGGTACTCACAGTTATGATGATGAGAGGTTGCAATCATTATGTAATGTTGATATTAGTTCTTCACCTCCAAAATATACTGCCATACTCTATGTTACAGGATCTCGTTCTGAGGAATTTAACTTAGAAGGCTGGTATGATAGTAATTTAATAGAGACCTGTTGGCCTAAATGGAACTCTATCAGTCTAGCTGAATGCATAAAAAAGCAGGAGCATCCTAATAGTATTATAATGGAAATGAGACGATTTTCACGTCAAGGACCACCAAAGCTGAATAATTGGCTCAATAATCTCATTGATAATTTTGGAGCAAAACTCTGTGTCATTATTGTTGACGTCACTTCTGAAATTCCCTGGGAAATGTTTCAGGTCAAAAGAAACAGCGGAGATGAGGTATATTTAGGAGCTAAAACAAGAGTGGTACGATGGACAAGAATACGGGACTATGGAGACGAATATTTACTGCAATTACAGGATATATGTTATCAAGGTTCTGTGCTCGCTTACATAAATAATAAAGCATTAGGATCAAATCAAACTTCTGCTGAGTTTGAAGCATTGGAAGCTCTAAAAGTTGTGCCTTACACAAATATACAGCAATTTAAAACCCACCTGTCGGCGATAAAGTCATTCGAACACATTGGCTTGATCTATATAGCTGACCATGGCTATGATGGCACAAATATTGGTTCTGGGTCTAGCTCTAATGATCGAATAACCAGTATTGATCTTGAAAGGTTACCAATACAGCAGAGGCGTACAAGACCACTTGTTTTCGCAAATCTTTGTGAATCAGCTCGTTTAGTGCGAAGCAAGAATGATTTCTCTGATGGATTGCTTGAGGTACTGCTAGCACGATGTGCGAGTGGTTACATAGGCACTCTTGCCAAAGTTGGGTCGTTCCATGCTTCTAACATTGCTCAGCGTTTGCTGCAGGCTGCATACACGAACCAAAAAGGTGTACAAATTGCTGAGTTCCTACGAGAACTGCGAGACGAGGCGGCAAAAAAGATAAATGAAAGTACCACACAACATTTTGATAAAGCAGGGGAGCTTTTTCTCTACACATTCACATATGTCTACTATGGTAATCCACTGACTAAATTACAGCTATTTGCAGAGAAAGATGCGGAGGCAGGTGTATGAGTACTGGGGCCAATCGTCAGATCACAATTGAGCCTGTCATTAGTTACCCACGAGAAGCACAGATTGGCAAAACATACCTAATAACGATCGACCTGCAAGTGAAAAACTATGAGCAATGGCCATATGAGGACGAGGAATATCCCATATCGTTTCTACTTAGCACAACACCAGCATTTGAATCTAAGCCTCTAGGCGATGGCGAATCAACAGTAGTACTTCATCGTTTTGGTGGAACTTATGGCCCCGCAAAATTCTTACTTACTGCAGCACGAGAGGAGATGACTGGAACAATACAAATTGTCCTGAGGAATCAATGGGGGATGCCGATTGAGCAGTTTGCTGTTGAATGTAAAATCAGAAAAACTCTGGAAAATAATGCTGATCTTCCGACTCCACAGTCAAAGACCGTAGAACAAGGCATCCTTACCTTCTTGCGAGAGCAGAAAGGGGATACTGTCTATCCCAGGTGCGAGGCAAAGGTAATCCTGGTAGGAGAAGGCGGAACGGGTAAGTCATCCTTGCTGCGAGCCATCCAGCACAAACGTTTCGACCCTTCACTTGAAACCACTCATGGGATTGAGACCGAGACCCTGACATTGCCCCATCCTTCTCTCCCCTCAACCCATTTAGTACTTAACATCTGGGATTTTGGGGGACAGGATATTTACCGGGCGACTCACCAATTCTTTCTGACAAAACGGTCTCTCTACCTTGTTGTTTGGAACTCCCGTGTA
>CBJMBI010000407.1:0-4140 GCA_966427955.1 uncultured Ktedonobacterales bacterium | reverse complement strand
GAAATCATCCTTAATTGTGTCTTAGGATCATTCCCAAGGCGCTTATCATTCAGCAGCTCGACAAACTTGTGTGCAACTAACGGATCACCTTCTTTTTCAAGAAACTCAATTGCTGTACAGCGGTTGTGTGTAACTAACTTATCACGTTCTTTTTCAAGAAAACCAAATGTTGTACGGTGATCGTGCTTATTATTATTCTCATAGATGTCTAGAAGTTTTTCAGACAAGACCTCTTTGCAGATGTTCTGCTTTACCTTAATCTCTTTAATCCCTAGGCGTCTAAAAGCATTCTCCAATGATACATCAGGAGAATGTATATCAATAGATTCTTTATGTGTTTGAGGCGTTTCTGAACTTTGAGGTGACGATGGCTCTCGGGAATCTTTCCCTTGGCGTGCTTCCGCCAGTTGTCGAATGACATCACCCGCTCTTCCCTGGTTGTTATCAGAAGATTTGCCAGATTGTCCTCTGTCAAATGATCTTTTCATTATCAAAATCCTTTCTTATTATATGTAGCTTGTTCACATAGCATCTATCTAGAATACCTGCAAAATAAAATTCTGCTCAAATTCTTCAGATAGATTGTCTTTTTTATAAGCTCTAGGATACAATTTATAACGTATAGCTGCACCTATCCATTTTGCCAAAAGGACAGGTACTGTATGTCTCCATAAATTATAGCATATCAATTTATTCCTTGCTTGGAGGGATTGAAGGACAATTCGAGGTCAAATTGCGCCAGATCAACCTCCATTGCCATCTGTGGATCGAATTTGTATCCGACAGCGTGTTCAATGTGGTGTGATATACTCGAAGTCGAGAAGCACTATGCCCTGTAAGATCATCGGGCCTCACATAGCCACAATAGATACAGAGTTTAGAGAGGATTCGATAGACATGTCGATAAGCACAACGCAGCTTACTCACCGTACCGTCTGGAAAGCACTTGAGGATCATTACCAAGCAATTCGCCACATTCACCTTCGCACCCTTTTCAAAGAAGATCCTCAACGCGGTCAACGGCTGACCCTTGAAGCGGTTGGCATCTATTTAGATTATTCTAAGAACCGCATCACTGACGATACGCTCCGCCTGCTTTTGCAACTGGCTGAGACGTCTGGACTGCGCGAGCACATTGATGCCATGTTTCGGGGAGAGAAAATCAATGTCACAGAGAATCGTGCCGTTCTACACGTGGCCTTGCGTGCTCCTAAAGAGAAGGCGATTTTCGTCGACGGACAAAATGTCGTGCCAGAAGTTCACGCCGTCTTGGACAAGATGACAGCCTTTGTCAATCGCGTGCGCAGCGGTCAATGGAAGGGCTATACTGGAAAGCGCATCCGTAACATTGTAAACATTGGCATCGGCGGCTCGGATCTCGGCCCGCATATGGCCTACGATGCGCTGAAGTTCTATAGTGATCGCAACCTGACTTTCCGTTTTGTCTCAAATGTTGACGGTACCGATTTCGCAGAAGCGGTCCACGATCTTGATCCAGCCGAAACACTCTTTATCGTTTCTTCCAAGACCTTTACAACCCTGGAAACCCTGACTAACGCACGTTCAGCCCGTGCATGGTGTCTCAAAGCCCTTGGTGATGAGCAGGCCATTGCCAAACACTTTGTTGCCGTCTCGACCAATACTCAAGAAGTAGCAAAATTTGGGATCGATACTGAGAATATGTTTGGCTTCTGGGACTGGGTTGGCGGGCGCTACTCTCTCGACTCAGCAATTGGCCTTTCTCTGATGATTGCCATTGGTCCCGAGCACTTTCGTGAGATGCTTACAGGATTCCATGAGATGGATGAGCACTTCCGCACAGCACCTTTTGAGCGCAATTTACCCGTCCTGCTGGGTTTGATTGGCATCTGGTATAATGACTTCTTTGGAGCCGAAACGGTTGCTATCCTGCCATATGACCAATACTTGGAACGGCTCCCTGCCTATTTACAGCAACTCGACATGGAAAGTAATGGCAAACACGTTGATCTAGATGGTCATAAGGTGAATTATCAGACCGGGCCAATTATCTGGGGACAGCCGGGCACAAATGGTCAGCATGCCTTCTACCAACTCATCCATCAGGGAACAAAGCTTATCCCTTGCGATTTCATTGGTTTCTGCCAATCGCTTAATCCATTGAAGCCGCATCACGATTTATTAATGGCGAACTTCTTTGCTCAGACCGAGGCCCTGGCATTTGGCAAGACCTCAGAACAAGTCGCGGCAGATGGTGTAGCATCTTTCCAGGTTCCACACCGCACTTTCGAAGGGAATTGCCCAACAAATACTATTCTCGCCACACGATTGACGCCAGAGACGCTAGGCAAACTGATTGCACTCTATGAACATAAGGTTTTTGTCCAGGGGACTATCTGGCACATTAATTCGTTCGACCAGTGGGGTGTCGAACTTGGCAAAATGCTGGCCAACAGGATCATCCCTGAACTTGAGAGCAGTGAGGAGCCCAAACTCAGCCATGATAGCTCTACCAATACGCTCATCCAACGGTATCGGAGGCTGCGAACGGCTGAGTAAAATGGCTCTCTTCTATCTGCTCTAGCTTCTTGTTGTGAAAGTTGGTCTTTCCCGTTCAGCTAGCGAAAGCAGTTCACGTACTTCTTGGTCCGAGGTCTGCGAGAAATCTTCATACCACCAGCCAACACCATAAAATATCTCTGGTGTTTGAGGACAGACAATCTCGTCTACCTCGGAACAAAATTTGCGATAGGTATCATAAGCCGCAACAGGAACAGCAATTACAATCTTAGCAGGATCTTGGACCTGCAAAGCATGCACAGCCGCGCGCATAGTAGCACCAGTGGCCAAACCATCATCAATCAGAATAATGGTTTGATTGCGCACAAGAGGCAAAAGCCGATCATCACGGTAGAGCCGTTTACGTCGCTCAAGTTCTCTTTCCTCGCGGAATGCAACAGCATCAATAACGTGAGGAGGTATATGCAATGAACGTATAATATCCTCATTCACTACACGTATTCCACCCATCGCAATAGCCCCCATTGCCAATTCTTCGTGGCCAGGGACACCTAATTTGCGCACAAGAAATACGTCAAGTGGAACACGAAGAACCTTTGCCACTTCGTATGCAACAGGCACACCACCACGAGGGAGAGCCAAGACGAGAACATTCCTGCGGTTTTTATACATTGTAAGCATGGATGCCAAGACACGCCCAGCTTCAGTTCGATTATAATAACGCTTTTCCATATCATCACCTCAATTTCTTAATAATACATTTTTTCTTTTTTATTTCAACTTCAATATAGAGACTATTCTATAACTACCCATAGATTAAAAGAGATATCCAGAGTCATTAAGCTGGTAGGTATTTCATAAACCACTGACTCGCTAGCCGCGCAACCAGTTCAAGCGTCCCCGGCTCTTCAAAGAGATGGGTAGCCCCTGCAACAATCTCGATCTGCTTTGGACAATGCAACAGAGAGTAGGCCATCCGATTGAAAGTAATCACCTGAGTATCTTTTTCCCCAACAATCAACAAAGTTGCACCCTTCACCTGATACAGATAAGGTTTGGCCAGATCAGGTCGACCACCACGGGAGACAATGGCTTTAACAGTCTGAGGATGTTGGGCAGCTGCAACTAAAGCGGCGGCAGCTCCGGTACTTGCTCCAAAGTATCCAATATTGAGATCTCTCGTAGCAGGATACTGAGCAAGCCAGTCTGTAACCTGGGCAACACGTTCACCCAAAAGATCAATATTAAAGCGCAAGTGTGCCGTATACTGATCCTCCTCCTCTTCTTGGATAGTGAGCAGGTCAACCAGCATAGTTGCCATCCCAGCATCATGCAATACACGTGCGACAAATTGGTTGCGTGGACTATACCGACTGCTCCCGCTACCATGGGCAAAGAGCACAACACCACTAGGATGTTCAGGAATATTCAAGAAGCCTTCAAGCTTCATTCCTCTTCTGATTAGTACTTGATAAGTTTGCTTATTCCAGCCAGGTACGGTATTCATAGTTGCGTCACCAACAAGGATCTCTTGGAATAGACAGACTATTCTCCTTTTTTGGGGATCACGCATTTAGGCAAAAAAAAGTTTCCGACAAATTCAGCAAAAATCGCTAGATTAATAGGGTCGCCAAGGCTCAT
>CBJMBI010000406.1:0-4141 GCA_966427955.1 uncultured Ktedonobacterales bacterium | reverse complement strand
CAGCAGAAGTCGGCCCCCGTTTTGTCCAAGAATGCTTTGAGTCTTTTGTCCAGCAAACCTTTGCCAAGGAAGGAAGAGTCTTGGATGGAACCTCGCAATTGGCCACACCTCGTTTTCTGGGGATTGATGAATTTACTTGTCGAAAAGGGCCCAGCTCAGAGACGATTCGGTGCGAGTCTTCTTGCTCGTCGGGTGATCGAAATCAGTGAGGGTTGGAAGCTAGAAGATGTGTAAAAGTTATTAGAACGTCTGAATAGCCCTGATAAGGTAGAAGCGATGAATATGGATATGAGTGCTTCATTTCGGCCAACTGTCCAATTCTGTTTGCCAAAGGCAAAAATTGTGGTGGATCATTTTCCTGACACTTCCTTCGAAAATGGGAAAGGCAGAGATCTCGAAAAGGGACAGCAACCCACAAGGCTCCTGCTAGAAACAAGAGTGAATGTCTGCAAGCGGTTTCAATTCAGTGGTTTACTGGATAGTGGCTCATCCCGGGAGGGTGATGTGGTAGAATGAAAGGATCACGACCGACAAAGGAGAAGACATCATGGTAATAGTTACTATTTGCTGCCAACACTGTGGAAGCAAAGATTTGATACGGAATGGTCATGCGTCCAATGGAAAACAAAAGTACTACTGTAAATCATGTAAGAGGAGAAGCCGTGAAAATCCAGCACCAAATGAGTATCCAGAAGATCGCAAGGAAGAGATTATCAGATCATATCAAGAGCAAAGCAGCTTATGAGGACTAACAAGAACATTTGGAGTGAAACGGAATACAGTCTCAGATTGGCTAAAAAAAGCAAGAAAGCTACCTCCTTTAAGTGAAACGCTCGTTGATCCTGATGAAAAGGACGAGTCAGCGACAACGATGGAAATAGATGATATATGGTCATTTGTAGATAATAAAGGGGAACAAAGTATAGATATGGATTGCTCTCTGTAGAAAGACACGCCAAATTGTTGCTCGGGCTGTAGGAGATAGAAGTGAAGCTACCTGCCATATCCTCTGGAACAATGTTCCAGCATCATATCGAAAAGGACATTGCTACACAGATTTCTGGGCTGCCCGACCTCGCTGTTATCCCAGAAGATCAATTAAGAAAAATAAATAAGAAAACAGGTGAAACAGTACATGTAGAGCAATGGAATTGTACACTCCGGCAACGTATAGGACGTTTTGTTCGTAAAACCTCTCTTTCTCTAAATCGATAATTATGCATATTACTTGTCTGGATGTATTTCTGCATCGCTACAATCTGGAAAGAGTCACCCTCCTAGTATGAGCCACTATCCGTTCTTGAAGCTTCTTTTGATATTCCTGAACTAATCTTTGTCTTTTCTTGACAGATTCTTTTAAATCAGATATAAAAGGTGAAAGTAAAGGGTCTTGTAGCTCATTACTAGACCTACTAGCAAGGCGTAACATTTGAGTATTTTTAGTCTTTTCTATAATCATATACTCTATCGAATATATTTTATAAGATAAATTCCTTAGATCTAATTTATATTTATGCCACGATGGTATGAATTCATTTTTATAAACATTAATACTAATTATTTCCTTACATCTATTATTAAATGCTTTATCAGATTTACTCTTTCTTGATTTCTCATAATAATCTATCATCTCTACAAGGAATTTCCTTTTCCTATCTGAGGGCTCTAACTGATCTATTTCTTCTTTGGAGTAGTTTTTTGCAGGATCTAGACAAAGCCTTTCACACAGTTGCCTGAGATAGCTTTTCTTTTCTCTCACTTCAGATTTTGTCTCAATAGCTTTTCCACGATCTAATGATTTTTCTAGAGTCATTTATTCTCTCCTTGCATAATTAAAAAACACTAGTTTCACATCAAAAATAAGCATACCTTCCCGGCAAAAGGATTGTGTAGGGGAAAAGAGGGACAATTGCAACGGGACCTGGTGCTCAGATAGCTGTAAATTTTGGAATTGCGTGGCTCATGGCCGACTTTGACACTGCTGGGAAACTGCCCCGAGAGGATATTGCATGAGTTTGCTAGGAGAGAGAAAATTGAAGGGTATGAGTATTGAAGAGCAAAGGAGTCGACAGATGACATTGCACCCACAAGAAGAGTTCTCGATCCCAGAAGAAACAGTCCGTGTTGCCCATGCAGCTTATCCCAAAGGAAATGTGTATATCAAGATGCGTGATGCATTAGGCACGATTTACCAGGATCAGACTTTTGCTCACCTCTTTCCTCACAATGGTCGTTCGGTTGAGGCTCCATGGCGATTGGCGCTGATTACCGTGATGCAATTTCTGGAGGAACTGCCAGATCGGCAAGCCGCTGATGCAGTACGAGGTCGCATTGATTGGAAATATGCTTTGGGTCTTGATTTGGCCGATCCCGGTTTGGATGCAACTGTCTTGTGTGAATTCCGCAAACGTTTGGTAGAAGGCGAAGCAGAACATCTTTTGTTTGATGTCATGATAACGCTGTTCAAAGAACGAGGCTTGTTAAAGCAGGGAGAGCGCCAGAGAACCGACTCAACTCACGTCTTAGCGAAAGTACGAGCAGTCAATCGCCTCATGTGTGTCGGGGAAGCGATGCGTTTTGCTCTCAATAGTCTGGCTGTCGTAGATGGTGACTGGCTGCTTGAGCACAGCGACCCAGAATGGCTTGATCGCTACGGCCATCGTATTGAAGAGGCCCATCTGCCACCTCACCAGACGGAACGCCAGGAACTGGCAGAGATCATCGGTCGAGATGGTTCGACTCTGCTGACAGATATCTTCGCACCTTCAGCTCCCCCCTTGTTGCGCATGATCCCAGCCATCGAGATCCTGCGTCGCATCTGGGTCCAACATTCCTTCTGGATGGATGGTCAGATCCACTGGCGAAGCAATGATGATATTGCGCCTGCTACGACGTTCATCAATTCGCCATATGATCAAGAAGCTCGGTATGGCAAAAAAAGTGAGACGCGATGGACTGGGTACAAGATTCATCTGACTGAAACCTGTGAAGCGAACCTTCCCCACTTGATCACGCACGTTGTCACGACCACTGCTCCGATAACTGATGAAGCCATGACCGAGACCATCCATCACGATCTTGAGCACAACGATCTCTCCCCCTCTCAGCATTTGGTCGATTCAGGATATGTTACGGCACCCATTCTCGTCTCAAGTCGAGCCTCTGGCATTGAGATGATTGGGCCCAGGCGTCCAGATGTCCGATGGCAAGCCAATACCGAGAATGGGATTGATGTGAGCCAGTTTCATATTGATTGGGAGAACGAATGTGCCATTTGTCCTCAGGGACATACCAGCAGCAGCTGGACTCCTACTCTCGACAGTCGAGGGAACGAGAGTATCAAGATTCGCTTCTCTAGCACGGATTGCCGTACCTGTCCACTGCTGACCTCGTGTACGTCTTCGCAAACTTCCACACCACGTCGATTGATCTCGGTACGTCCACGCGAACAACATGAGGCTTTACAAGCTGCTCGCCGTCGCGAACAGACTCCCGCATTCACCAAGCTGTATGCTCAACGAGAAGGGATTGAAGCGACCATTTCACAGGGGGTTCGTGCCTTTGGTATGCGTCGTTCGCGCTACATTGGCACCCAGAAGACTCACTTGCAGCATATCAGTATTGCCGCCGCTATTAACATTGTTCGCGTTGTTGCCTGGTTGGATGGAGACCTTCCCGCTCCAACACGGGTCACTCCCTTCCAGCAACTCTACCTTGCCGCTTAGGCAGTTTCCCAGCAGTGTCAAAATTGGACATGAGCCAATTTATGGTTCAATCAACAATTCGGTGTTTTCAGATGGTTCTGCAAGCGGAGAAAAGGAGTCTGCAAATGTCTCGCCACTTTATCTGACAAGATCGCATGCTTCTCACATCTGATTGAGCAGGAATGTTCCGCCACTAATCTTGGCAAACACTACTTTTTTATCTGACAACCCACAAATAATCCCAACATTTACAGTCTGTGCTCGTGAAAATGCACTGGTGTTGAAACCGGCCAGGATGACCTTTGAGGAAGCAGCCGCTGTCCCTTTGGCGGGAGTCACCGCCCTGCAGGGCCTTCGCGATAAAGGACAGATAAAGTCAGGGCAGAAGGTGTTGATTCAGGGTGCGGGTGGAGGTGTGGGGATGTTCGCGGTGCAGA
>CBJMBI010000405.1:0-4142 GCA_966427955.1 uncultured Ktedonobacterales bacterium | reverse complement strand
ACTGCATTATAGTAATTCAGGTTTTGGGGAGCACTTGACGGATATTCAGCATACCACTCTGCCCACCAGATTGGCAGTGTGGCTCCGCCGTTTGGTTGTGAGCGTATCCAGTGGGCGATATCAATAAATTTTTGTGCTGTGGCGAATTCATTTGTTAGCCAGACTCCATCTTGGTTAGATGAGCCTCCATCAATGGTAATAAAATCTGCGCCATGTTTATAGGCAAGCCAATAGGTAAGTACATCAAGCGATCTTTGATCCAGTGTTCCCCAAGAATAGCTTGGGCCTGGATTGCTCATCGTAGATGTACTCCCATCGCTATTCATCACAACATATGGTCCACCAATATGCGCGTCTGGTCGCACCGCTTTAATTGCGTCATAGACTGCATTATAGAGAGTTGTATAGCGTTTATAGTCCCAGCGATTGAAGGATTTTATTCCAGGTGTTGCACCGGGAGAATTACTCCACATGCCTTTGAGTTCATTCCATACCTGAAAATATTTGACATCGGGATAACGTAGAGCAACCTGAACGGCAAGATTGGCGAAGTCTTGGATATGAGATGGGGCCGGGGCGGTTTCTAAGTATCGCCAATCATTTTGATATCCTTTCGGTCGCATCCAGCCTGGAGCGCAGCAGAGGGTCAGCACCATTTTGGCTTTGGTATCTCGCATCAATTGGACTCGTTCATCCAAGCTGTCCCAATGATATACTCCGGGCGAAGGTTCGGGATCACCCACTCCCCATCCCATGATCTGCTGATTCTGATATGTGAGGGATGTTTGCATCAACTGTTTTGCTGAAGCAATAGCTTTTGAATTGTTCCACGAGTCCGCATCGGAATGTTCGTGGGTAGCACCTATTGCCATATGACTAGTAACTGTAGTGGGCAATCCGTGGAGAGTAATCTGGGTAGTTGGTACACTTGAATAAATATTGAAAGAATTCAAGTTAGCGGAGCTTGGAATGCAAAATAGGCATAAAAAAAGCAGCCCAGTCTGTATTGCATATCTCCAAAACTTTGAAGTGATAGGCATATAGCCTCCATAGATCTTTACATTCTTAACGGTCTATTATAACAAACTAACAAAACAGATTCATGTATTCTGCCCTAATAGGTCTATCTTGGCAATCCATAACAAAAGACTGATAGAGCAAATAATTCTTAATGCTCTTCTCTGTAGTGCGGCCCATTCAAAGCGAGATCGTGGGCAATTATGTTAGCGAATAGGCTGCTATCCAATCAATTTGCACATTCCCCGCTGTGTTACTAGTGGGACAACTTGGGAGGCAAGCTTCTGTCTGTATAACCCAGTGCATGGGAGTATCTGGAATATGAGCAGTTGATGTCCCTATCAATTGGCCGTCAAGAATAAAGGTAACTGCTTGAGGGGACCATTCGATACTCGTAGTATGCCAGGAGGTATAGGTAGCTGTAGTAGTGTAAACATCCTGGTCACCGCCCGATGTACCATTTTTATGATGCATAAATGCATTCATTGTATCATTAAGACCACTTTCAGGAAAATCTATCTCTCCGTCGTGGGGCCAGTTCTCACTATCGGGCCAGAGTAGCCAGGCAACCTTAAAGCCAGGTAATGCATCTGCCCGAAAATGAATCGTGTATTTACCGTATAAATGGTTACCAGGTAAGGTGGGTAGGATAGCTGCTCCCATAGGTGTCCCATTTTCCGTGTGTAGATGCAAATTGAGCATACCATGACTTACGCTAGCAACCTTTGATGGGTAGTATCGAGATGGTGCTCCTTGCTGGCCTGCTGTATCCTTCGTTCCATCAGGATAGACTGTAAATTCGTTTCCATAGACCTTACCAGGAAAGCTACCGACTGGTACATCGGTCTTGAAATCTTCGGTAAAGATTTGCTTCCATCCCTGATTGGAAACAGTAGGGGGCAATTGGCTAGGAGTTGTCACAGGAGTAGGCGGGGGAGTTGGAGTTAGGGTTGGGGTTAGGATTGGAATTGGGGTTGGATAGTTAATTGTAGAAATATTTAGTATGTTTATGTCTGGAGTCGGATTCTCTTCTATAATAGTCCGAGGTACACTATTTTGATGGATATGCTTATTGTCCACATACCAGAACCAAGAGGCTGCTGCAATGAGGAGAGCAATAAGTGGAATATAGCTGCTATGCACTAATAAACGTCTACGAAAACTCACTACTAGACCCCTTGTATCGAGGATATTCGGCGATCATCACCAGTCAGTATTATAAAGCATAATGTGAATTTTGATACTAAGATCACACCATCATAGCCAAAAAGAGGAGAGATCTGACGAAGTGCAGGATAACAGCCCACTTTGGAGAAGACACAATGCCCAATAAAGCGGCAAACGTTCCACGGAAAATCCTTTCTCCGTGGAACGTTTCCTTTACGTGCTTTGGCACAGTACAATGATGAATGTTTGAACAAACATCCAGAGCAATAGTAACAGGAAAGGCCAGAGGTTGTCTATTAAAAAAGAATTAAAGAAGAATCAACTTGAGATGATCCTACTATGTCTCTTCCCCTTGGGAAGAGAGGACTGCTGTGGCCTCGGCTGTTGCAGTTGTAAAATGAACTGTGTAACAAACTCATCTTGCTCTTGATGATCCATTGTTGAATTCCCTCCCATGCTCACTTTATGATTAGCTTCTGCGATTGGATATATTGAATTTTGAATGTTCGACGTTTCTATCGCCTGCGTTAACCATGCGGTGCCACAAGCACTGCAAATGCCGTGGCTTGCTTCGTAAAGCTTGGGCAGTGGTGCTGAGGAGATACGCTCTCCCATGCTGTTGATTAAGCATAAACACCATGCACACTGACGCACCATAACCATAAAACACATCCTTTTCCGGCAGGCTACTCCTTGTCAAGCAGGAGTTTTTGTCGGTAATAATAAAAAAGCCTTAGGTTCAGCCTCGAACCTAGCCAAGGGATGATAGTAAAAGACGTTTTTTATAAAGTTTGTTGCAAGAATGCAAAATCTTATAAAAAAAGAACAAGAAAACCCTGATTAATTTAGCGGCTTCTTGACTCAACGTGATTTTGTTTTCCCTTCATATATTATAATCAATATGCTGCATAAAATAAATAAAAACTCGTAGCCATTTTGGGTTTTTTTGGCGCGTAGGCAAAAAAATCCACCCTTCTTTGTGCCGTTAATAAATGTAGGAATTGTATTGCTTCTATTGCATTAAACTGCAATGTCAATCATGGTGTATCGGTAACGATCGAGACTTTGGTAGACTGCTCTGGCAGGAAAGGTGTTAATCAGATCTTTGTGGGATGCTAAGAAGTTTGCAATAGTACTTTTGTACGTTTTTTTGCCTCACAGCTCATCTCTTATTGGGGCAAAATTGGTGGGAGGCATCCATCTTTTTTGGAGTGCTCGTATCGCTTTTTTTTCATAGATACAAGTTAACACAATGGATGCTCGTTCTGCAATTTCTCTAGGACCTCGGTCTACCACTTCCCGGGGCTCTACCCTTGGAACTCCCCTTGCTGAAATTCGTGGCCTTTGTAGGTATGTGAATTGGCTGGTTTACACAACCACTAAGCGTGTCGCTCCTATAATCAAAGGTGCAGTTCTGACCTGAAAGCTGAGAAGCATTAAGGTTTAGTGCTGTACTGAAGCCTTTAGCGAAACCTGTCTTCTCATCAAATTTGGGGTTGCAATCAGCGCTATCAGGGAAGAGCTCAAGGGTGTCTATCCTGGTTATGTTTTGAACATTGCCTGCTGATGTTGGAGACCATTGGTTAGGTGTGAACGACTGGCATACCGAAGCGGGCAATGCACCGGGAAAGATCACTCTAAAGCTTGCTCGTGCGACAGGATCAGTGGCAAAGACGCTGAAAGTAACACCTCGAGAGATACCAGCAGCGTGTGCTTGACCATGCATACCAGTCAGCATGCATGTCCAAAGAAAAATAGGAAGGACTAAGAGAGATAAAGTATATCTGATGGACAATGGACGCAGTGAGAATGTTTTGTACATACATTTCCTCCTGACGGATGCAGAATGTGTCTGCGTGTGCAGACAGAGATGAGATCTGTAACACTATTGGGAAATGAACGATTGTCTTAGTACAGGGGGGCACACATTTTGTCTGAGCTGATCCTCTCATGATGAG
>CBJMBI010000404.1:0-4148 GCA_966427955.1 uncultured Ktedonobacterales bacterium | reverse complement strand
CAGAATTTCTGGCGAGCGAGATCGAGCAGAGCATTGACCGTAGCGGCAGCAGCAGGGCTTCCACCGCGAGTACCCTCGATGGTAATGGCGGGATATGGCCGCTCCCACAATGCTTCCTTTGACTCACGTGTTGCGATAAACCCAACAGGCATTCCTATAATAAGTGCTGGTGGCTCACAATGTCCTTCATCCAAAGCATCCAACAGTGCAAGCAGAGCAGTGGGAGCATTCCCAATAACCACCACACTCCCACCAAGCAGTGGCAACGCTTTCAAGACTGCTGCAGCCGAGCGTGTCATCTGCGCCGTTGCCGCCATCTCTGCTAAGCCCTCTTGAGCAATCAAAACTTGAACGGCACAACCAAGTGCATTACACCATTGCTTCTGAATACCTGCTGCGACCATATGGACATCGGCAAAGAGAGAGGCATGGTGATGCAATGCAGCAATTCCAGCACTGATAGCATTCGGTTTGAAGCGCACGGCTGGAGCTAGTTGGGGATCACCTGTAGCGTGGACAATACGACGAATGATATGACGCTCTTCTGCTGACCAGATGCCAGCGGGAAGCAAGGCATCGACGGTTGCAAAACTACGACGATAAATTTCATCAGGTGGCAGACCGAACTGTTGCATTAATTTCATAGTGTATCATTAAGCGATCTCAAAAAAGACTTCTCTGGTAGGAGGACAACTCTCTCATAAAGTTTTTCGATAGGGAAGGTAAGCCCAATACTTTTTAGTTCGACATTCTCATCATGCCTATATGCACGGTATATCCATTCTGTCTCTCTTCTTGAGAATATCTCAAGAAACATGACATCTTGACTAATTAAGACATATTCCTGAATCGAGGAGCTATTAGTATAATACAGTAATTTTTCCCCTCTGTCTCTCTTCGCTGTACTCGGGGACAAGACTTCTATAACTAATTTTGGAAACTCCATATAAGTTTTATTTTCTTCTATATCCTTTTCACTGCATGTAACCATCAAGTCGGGTAAAAAACATGCATCATTTATTTTGAGCGTCATCTCAGTAAGCGTAGCACATGGACTTTTTGCTAAATGACTCCCTATTAAGAGATGAGCATTTGATATGATTAATCCATGGTTCCCTGAACCTCCCGCGAGCGCATACATGTGGCCACCGATGTATTCGTATTTCTGGTCTAGGGACTCCCGGTCCATGGCAAGGAAATCCTCTATAGATAACCAATCATCTCTTCGTGCAATCATGGGTTCTCTCCTCCTCCATTCAAGAATACAGGTATTCTACCATCTAGCTTGTACTTAGTCAATATAGCAATATATGAGTATATATGTATGAATATATAACCCATAGTCTATTTGTGCTGTCAAATTGTTCTGATTTGAAGAGAACTGTCCCTCTTTCTCCCTTAACAAAATACTCTCTCTTATCTATACTTTCAACAAGGTCAACATTGATGAGAACTAGATTCTTTTGCTCTGACCTCTCATCTTCTGTTGGGTCTACATCCCCTAGAACGTCATAAGAAAGTCCCATTTACCGAAGAGGAAACACCTACAAATAGCTCTAGATTTTCCTAGAGGAGATATTCTATCTTCATTTACATGAGAGGCGGTACATATACTAATGAAATATAAAACATATACAGGTCATTTAACATTAGAAAGCATGAGTAATGCAAATTGGTATAATAATTGGACTTTCAATATTTTCAAATCTTATCTACAAGGCGACATTTTAGAAGTTGGATGTGGGATTGGTAGCTTCACAAAAATGCTTGCTCCCTATGGAAATGTTTATGCATTTGATATCGATAAAGATTGTATTGAACAAACACGTCAGGCTACCAATCAAAAAGAAAACATCGGATTCGGTGATATAGAAAATGGAGAATATTTTTTTCAAGGAAAGCATTTTGACACAATCACATGTATTAATGTACTTGAACACATTGAGCATGATAGAAAAGCGCTCAAGAATATGTATCAATTATTAAAACAAGCAGGAACATTGATACTGCTCGTCCCAGCCCACCCTTGTTTATATGGTAAAATCGACCAAGAAATAGGGCATTATAGACGCTATACAAAAGAAGGCGTCATACATCTCCTTGAAGACACAGGTTTTGATATTGTTTATGCACGCAAAATGAACTGCCTAGGCGGCATTGGCTGGTGGTTTACCGGCAAAATTTTGAAAGATACATCAGTAAGCGAAACAAAATTGCGCCTCTTTGATAAAATTGCGCCCTTTATTTTACCTATTGAAGAAAAGATCGAACCTCTTATCGGCACTTCAGTGTTAGCTATCGCCCAGAAAAAATCCTCCTGACTCATAGACAGAAGATTAAAGAGTTAGGAAAAGTCATCGGAAGTCGATTAGATACGCCACAGACTTAGCTTCATATAACTCCTCCCATATGCTTTGGCTAGGTCCCAGATTTGCTTGAGCAGATGGATAAAGAGAGGAACAACCAGATAGGCTGCAACGAGAAGAGAGAAGACCAAGAACAGCACTTGTGCAGGGCTCACCCACAAATGAAAAACAAAAGGCATCCAGAGAGGACTATACTCTGGTGTGTATGAACAAAGCGCATCATATGCATGATGATTCATGATACAGACCCAAGGATGCATAACCTGCAATTGAAAGACGGCCCCATCAACACTAACCCAAGCTGAAAGACAAAACACGACAAAGGTCAACAGGTTGACACCAAGAGAAGCCTCTTTATAGCGGATGAGACGTACAGCCAGGGCAAAGGAAGCAGGAATCGAAGCAAAGAGGAAGTAACGAGGTCCCCAAAACACCCAACCACTCCAGTCCCACCAACGAGCATAAACGAGGATCAGGCCAACAACGAAACAGATCCACAGTGTATAGACTTGGTAGAGGTTGATCTTCTGATCCTGTGGCCAGTTGGACAAAGTCTTGCGAATAGGAAGCAGCAGTCCTGGAGCATAAAAGAGCAAGCCCTGACCAAACGAGAGCACAATAGAGAGCACACCAAAGAAGAAGGGATAGCTAAAATCTGGCAGACCAGAATAAGGCATCAGAGTCCTATAACCATGGGTTCCAATATATCCATTATTAAAAATACTCCCACGGCGAAGCTGGTATTCCGTGAGAATACATACAATTGCAAAAGCAAGTACTAATATATATCGCAAACGCTTGGTATCAAAAGCTCTTTTAAGCACTAGTAACCCAAGCCCAACCATTGTGGCTGGAGTATTGACCACACCCAATGCCACAGCTAGCCAACCTGTAATCCCAGTAAAACGTCTCAACGCTATAAACACACCAAAACCAACAAAAAGAGCAGTGAAAACCTCTCCAAAATAGAAAGCTAGATGTGCAACAAACATGGAACCATAAATCAAGATTAAAAAGAATTTACGCAAGAGAGCACGATCGACATGATTTCTCAGCAAGCAATAGCTTACCAATAAACACAGAGAAAACAATGTCCAGTTATAGAGGTTAGCCCATTCCACCGGATCACGTAGTTGAATGCCAATCCACAGTAGGGGACTAGAAAACAGAGGCCCAATCAAGGAATATCTTGAATTTGGCTGGTAGAGATTATGGGTTGAGAGAAAGCTCACAAGGTCATTGTAACGAAATGTGCCATCACCACCTATTTGGCGAGGTAAGAGCAAAACAACAAACATTAGACCAACAATAATTAAGCCTGTCTCGATCGCAGCCTGCAACAGAGCAGAACACTGTCCAGAAGAAGATTGCTCACCCCCCTTTGGTAAAACCTCTTGATCAATGAGGGATTCAACACTTGTACTATTCTCTCGATATACAGTCACAAAAACTTCCCCCTACGCTGTTTATAAACTTCTGCCAATTCTACGCTCTTCTGAGGATAGAATAGCAGAAGTTTACACACTGCTGTAGGGGGAAATAGGGACAATTCTCATCTTTGGGAGACCTTGAGGTGAGAATTGTCCCTTTTCTGCTAAGTAGCAACACGTACCGCAATAAGATCCATATTGCTAGTGCTGCAACAACGTCTGAGCTACTAGTTGGAGGTTAGGCAACCAGAAAGGTAGAGCAACACCCAGTACTAATGTACCGAGTGTAGCCAGACCGAGCGCAAGCCATGTAAATCCTCTGTGCTCTCTGATAGCAGGAGTAGCGGACACA
>CBJMBI010000403.1:0-4156 GCA_966427955.1 uncultured Ktedonobacterales bacterium | reverse complement strand
AGCATACGAAGACCACTAGCTGCATGAAGACATACGTAATCCTTCTGCGCGGTGTCATGCCTGTCGGAAAAAACAAGGTGCCAATGGCGGCGCTCCGACAGGTACTTGCAGACACAGGCTTCAAAAACGTGCGCACCTATATCGCAAGTGGCAATGCCTTGGTAGATACGGACATTGCCCCAAAAGACCTGGAAATGCAAATACATGAGCTTATCAAGCACCATATCGGCCCTGATCTTGTGGTCATTGCTAGGACTGGTACACAGTTGCAGCAAGTCTTGGACGAAAATCCATTTACCAAAGGATATGATATCTCACGAGTATTCTTTACGTCATTTGCTTCTTCTCCATCCGAGCAAAAAGTCAAAGCACTGCTTGCGCAGGATTTTTCGCCGGAGAAGATCATCATTACTGAGCACGCTGCCTATCTCTACTTGCCTAGCAACGCAGCTCGCGCCAAACTCACCAATGCCTTTTTGGAGAAACATCTGGGTGTTTCCATGACCGCACGCAATTTTAATACCATGAGCAAATTAATTGAAATGAGTAAAGAGAAGTAACTGGAGACGAAATGGAGTATTCATACAAACAACTTAATGTTTCCGATGTAGGGCTATTGAAGCAGCTACTGAAAGTTTTTGGAGGTGCGTTTAAGGATACAGCTACGTATCAAGAAGCGGTACCGAGCGACGAATATCTATCTTCGCTCTTAGCGGGGCTTGTCTTCATCTCGCTCGTGGCTTTACATGGCCAAGAAGTTGTAGGCGGTCTTGCGGCGTATGTTCTGGAGAAGTTTGAGCAAAACAGACGAGAAATTTACATTTACGATTTGGCAATCGCTGAGCCTCATCGCAGGAAAGGCATAGCAACCCAGCTCATACGAGAACTGCAACATATCGCCAAAGAGCGAAAGGCTTATGTGATTTTTGTTCAAGCCGACCAAGAGGATGAGCCCGCCATTAAACTCTACGAATCACTTGGCACGAAAGAAAACGTCTTTCATTTTGATATTCAACCAGGAGATAAATAGCACCGAATGGTAGATTGCGACCTGGATACCTGAGACATTACTCTAGAAATACCTATTAAAAAAGCATAAGCTTCTAAGAATGTGATAAAATATAGCATTGTGTCATGTATGTAGGAAATTATTAGAGAAGGTTTCGATACCTATTAGTTGCGGAGTATTGGGTAATAAGGATAGGCGTTATTTGTAGCATCGCTATGTACTATTGGTTGACTTACCAACAGGCGGAAACTAACATTATGGTTGATGATAGCATGCTCATGATGTGCCGTTATTGTGGGTGGAAGGGCCCTAAGAGGTACCATAATCAGAACATTCTGTATTGTGAATCTTGTAAATATGATGTTTTTGGTCATGTAGTCTACAGATGTGGCTATTGTGAATTAGATCAACCTGATGATCGAATTGATATATTGCTAATGAAATGCAATGATTGCGAAAGGAAGGATAATATCGCATAGTCATGTACTGTTCACGCAGATAATACTATATCCCCAGATCAAATAATTGGCAGAGGAGTTGTGTCGTAAACACCAGCAGCAACTCTCTTGGTACAGCTTTCCCATTGGTTTGCTGTAAGAGGGTTTCTACTGCTTTAGGGTTGAATATTCCTCGAGCTTGCAGTGCCTCAGGTGAGAGCATCTGTTGTAGTAGATCAGAGTCGGCAACGCGCAAGAGTGAGGAGCTGGGAGCGGTGAGCGATGATTGGATTGTTGCCTCTTTCATTCCAGGAAGGTACTGCTGCACCAATGTTGCTAATAGATCCTTCTTTGCTACAGCACCGCTGAGTGTGGCTGGCAAACGTGTCAACATATCCAGCGCATGAACTGTGAGATAAGGAGAGCGAACTACCATACGTTCCTGCATTGCTAGCTGGTGCATTGTGTGAACTAGCAGATCAGGTAGGCGTAAGTGTAAATCGAGATAATACAAACCTTGCTGGGTATTGGCAAACTGTCCAGCGCGTCGGGCTAGCTTGCGAGCGTGCAGTGTCTGCTCCCATGGTTCCTCTTTTTCCAACAGATTTGCAACATCTACAGACCACAGTTTGAGATCCTGCTGGCTTTGATCTACTAGCTTCTGACGATACTGCTCCAAGATAGTAAATGTGTCTGAAGTTAGACGCGAGGTCATGAGCTGATGGATAGAGGAAGCGAGTAAAGTTGAGCCACCCAAGCCACTAATCGCAACTCGTGCCTCTGTTTCCTCTGAGACCGTATGCAAGAGTTGATGAAGTGCCAGAGGTCGAGTATTGACAGAAGGAGCCTCTAGACCCGTTAGTACGGCAGTCCAGAACTCAGGCTGATCAATCCCATCGATGGCTAAAAATGGGCGTTGGCATGCCAGAGCAATCTGCTCTGCTTGAGCCCAATCCTGTGATGGGGAGGATTTCATATAGTCAAAGGATGCAACCGTAAATGGGGAGGTGGTATGATTGGCTGTTAGAATACTGGCCAGGGCAGATGCGCTATTTCCATCTGTCAGTACGACTAGGTGGTCATGAGGAGGTAGGAGATTGGAGCAGGCTTTGTCCAGCAGTTCTTGAATTTGTGATAGGGGAGTCTCTACTGGAAGAGGTTCATCAAGGTGGTAGTCGGTTGCATGATTCAGGACCGTTTTTGCGCGTTGCCAGCGTAGGATTGAGCCGGCGGGGACGACCTGGATATCTTTAAAGATGGTCCAGGGGGCAGGGATAAAGCCATAGCGCAAGAGGGTATCGAGGGCGGCAACGTGCAAGCGGCGTGGCACACCAACTGCAAGAAGTGCTTTTATCTCGCTAGCGAAGAGTAGATTTCCTTGTGCAGGCCAGTCTACAATATAGTAGAGCGGGTGCATTCCTGAAAGTGGTCGTCGATAAACCAGCGTGCGCCTATCTGGAACCCAATCGAGTACGGGAGGTTCATCATTGTATTGCATCGCATAGGCAGGATCAGAGAAGGCAATCAAGCCAGCGCCAGGATAAGTTGTCTGTGCTGGCTGACCGCCATAACGTTTCAGCACCTGTCCCATAGCTGTTAACACCTGCTCGATTGCTTCCTGTGGAACCTGCTCGCCTGTGAGCCAGCCTGCTAATATGGGCATGTCATTTTCCTTTAGTTGAGAAGTGCTTTAACTCTCTTTCGTTGCTGCTCGTAGAGCTCTATCCAGATCCCAGAGAATATCTTCCACATTTTCAATGCCAATTGAGAGGCGAATAAGGTCAGGGGTCACCCCACTTGCAAGTTGATCTTCCTCAGAAAGTTGCTGATGGGTTGTGCTGGCAGGATGGATGATTAGGCTACGTGCATCACCAACATTGGCAAGGTGCGAGAAGAGCCGTACATTATTAATCACAGCTTTGCCTGCCTCGTAACCTCCTTTTACTCCAAAAGTAAAGATTGATCCGGTCCCTTGTGGCAGATAACGTTGAGCCAAATCATAAGAAGGATCATCAGGCAGTCCAGCGTAGCGCACCCAACCCACAGAGGGGTGCTCATGCAAAAATTGAGCAACCTTGAGAGCATTCTGACTGTGCCGCTCCATACGGAGTGAAAGAGTTTCCAAACCCTGCAAAAGAAGGAAAGAATTGAAAGGACTGATGCAGGCACCGGTATCACGTACAGTTTCACACCTGAGCTTCATGCAAAAACAAAAGTCTCCAAAAGTTTCGTAAAATCTTATCCCGTGATAACCTGGAGAGGGGTCTACAATGTGGCGAAAGTTGCCATTGTCCCAAGGGAATTGGCCTGATTCAATGACGACACCAGCGATAGATGTGCCATGGCCACCAATGAACTTGGTTGCAGAATGCACAATAATATCTGCCCCATGCTCAAAGGGTCGACAAAGATAAGGAGTGGCAAAGGTGTTATCAACAATCAATGGAATTCCTGCTTCATGAGCTATATCGGCAACCGAATGGAGGTCGAGTACATCGCCACGTGGATTCCCAATTGTCTCGCCATAGAGAGCACGTGTGCGAGGAGTGATAGCTCTACGATAGTTCTCGGGGTCTGTGCTATCCACAAAAATAGTATTGATGCCCCAAGTACGTAATGTCAGATCAAACTGTGTATGCGTTCCCCCATAGAGACTGCTCGAGGAAACAAGCTCGTCACCAGGGCGCAGTAACGTCATCATCGTCGCCAT
>CBJMBI010000402.1:0-4176 GCA_966427955.1 uncultured Ktedonobacterales bacterium | reverse complement strand
GTAATTTAATCTTTTCTCAACATAAATGCTAGTCACAAAGAGACGGAAAATTACCAAAAAGGGCTCTATAATTTAAATATATATATTTAGTCCATTCTTGGGAAATAAACATAGTTATTTTGCCTAAGATTGGAGCAGAAAACGAGAGGGGAAAACACCAGATCTTGAGAGGGAATTTCTCTTCCTGAAGGCGGCTTTCTTCTTCCAATTCCACAGAGAGACGGCCAGACCTGCGAATGCTGGAGATCAGCAATCCGTTTGATCGCAGGCTGGCCGGAGAACACTTACTCGTTCACTACTCTCTAGATGCCCATCACCTTGATCAGTTCACGTACGGCATCCGCCGATTTGTTCAAGAGCTTACGCTCCTGCTCGGTCAATTCAATCTCAATGACCTGCTCTAGACCCTTGGCACCAAGCTTGGCTGGCACGCCTATAAACAGATCCTTGATGCCATACTCGCCCTGCAAATAGACAGTGGAAGGCATGATCATCTTCTTGTCGAGGAGAATCGAATCAACCATCTGGAGAACGGAAACAGATGGCGCGAAATAAGCACTTCCCGTACCCAGCAATTTCACAATTTCAGCCCCACCATCGCGAGTACGCTGCACAATTTGTTCAATGCGTTCAGCTGGAAGCAACTGCGCTATTGGCACACCAGCTACCGTACACAAGCGAGAGAGCGGCACCATTGTATCACCGTGGCCTCCTAGCACATACGCTTGCACATCTCGAACTGAGACATTCAATTCCTGTGCAATAAAGGTGCGGAAACGCGATGTATCCAACACACCAGCCATACCAAGTACACGCTCACGCGGGAAACCACTGACATGAAGTGCAAGTTGCGCCATCGCATCAAGTGGGTTTGTCACCACGATAATGATCGTATTAGGAGAATATTTCACCACCTGCTCAGTGACCTGCGCCACAATTTCCTGGTTCTTCCTCACCAGATCATCACGGCTCATACCAGGTTTGCGTGGAAAACCGGATGTAATCACTACAATATCCGAGTTAGCCGTATCAGCATAATCGTTGGTACCAGTAACCAGAGAATCATAGCCAAGTACAGGGCCTGCCTGCATTAGATCAAGCGCTTTACCTTGCGGCATATTGGGCACGATATCGAACATCACGATATCAGCATAATCTCGCTCAGCTAAGCGCTGCACAAGGGTGCTACCAACAAAGCCAGCACCAATTACAGAAATTTTACTGCGCATTTACGCATCCTTTCAACTCAATCCCGCTCTAGCATTGGCAACCAGGATAGCCAGGATCCCAACTCTGTCACCCATAATCTGTTAACAGAGCATTGCTTACCAAAGCAGAACCGAACTCTTTTTTTTAATATCCTAGAGTTATTGTAAGCTCTCAAGGGGGTATAGTTCAAATCTTTGTATGAAAGAGCCCATAATAAACGGAGAGAGACAATCTACCCAAGAGATAACAGAAAGCTGGCAGTTTCCCTCGTCAAATAAATAACTTTAAAAAATAGAGGATAACTAAATGTATTGGATAAAACCAGTAAAAGAAATATTTCAACTTCCTACCTTCTTGGCTGCTATAGAAACCTACAAAAATCAGAGAGAAAAGTCCAAGTGGCTCAATTAAAGTTTGCGAGATAAAATTGGGAGGAAATGTCATAGATACCAGCAAACAAATATGAGTCCAGACTGGGAAGCAGAGAGGAAAAATTGTTGTGGGAACAGTCGAATGAACTCCTCTAGTAAGAGCAATATAAAATATTATTGGTGTTAAACTGAAAAGAGTAAATAGACAAATTTGTAAAATAATCATTGTTCTAAAGTTTTTGAAAAAGATGTAGAATATAACCACTGCTAATACTCCCATAGCACCATACTCAGTATTGAAAAAGCTAGCTATCAGAGCACCTAGTATAATTACCAAAAAAGTAGTAACAATATTTTTTGATTTTTTAATTAACAATATTGTCAAAAGACCTAAAAATAGTGTAAATAGCACATTAAGTGCCCAGAAAGATGGATCAACTAGTCTCTGAATAACTATAAACGGTATTTGTGCTACTAATGCAAAAATAAACATTCGTGCAAGATATTTGTTTATATTCTTAGAGTGGTATGCTCCATTAGCTATCAACCAAGCAAAAAGGGGAAATGCCAGTCTCCCAACTATGCGGAACAAAAGTATCTGAGGAAAAAAGAATAGTCCAATATGGTCAATCACCATGGTAGTGATTGCAATAAGCTTGATTTGAAATGTCGTCAACGGTTTGATACCCTCTTCACTAAGATTTAAAGTAGGCCACGATCAATCGGGCAATTCCCTACTGATATCCCTGTAGACTGCTAGGTACAAGCAATCGGGTTCCTACCAAGAGGCGATAAATCGTGTTACCCGAGTAGTTATGATCATACTTAATAGATGAGTTTTTCATCTAGGGGAAAAGAGGGACATTTTTGAGGAGGCAATAAATATGGATTTAAGATTCTCAGTTGGGACTTTTGGCAGGGACCTTCGACCGGACTTCTAAATTGCCTGAACAATAACCTAATCTATACTTGACAACAGGAGCAGCTTCGTGTAATATAGCAGTGCGGATGAGGAATTAACTCACAAGCAATGGGGTATCGTTCAACGGTAGGACGGCTGACTCTGGATCAGTTAATTGGGGTTCGAATCCCTGTACCCCAGCCATCTAAATTGGCTTGAGAGACCCTTCGAGGGGATCTCGTCAAAAGCAAAAGTCGGTTGTTTTTCCATCGTTTTATTGATGTGAAGACAACCGACTTTTTGTTTTGCGTTTTTCTAGAGTGGTCCTCTCAGCAATGTGTGTTTTGATCTGCTAAAGCTTGCAGTCTGCTTTCTAACAAGCATTAGCCCCTATTATCAAGAAGACTGTCCGAATTTGGCCTTCGTGGATAACTTGTGGATAAGTGAGAGGATTTGAACCTCAGCAAGACTAGCTTTTGAGGTGGCTTGGTCTCTGCACAAATCGCTGTCTGGAGCACAGAAAAAGGCTCGTTTTGTCCATCAATATTAACTTGGTTGAGAACGCTAATTGGTCTCAGGGCCGTTGTGAGAAGGAAAAGGCTTTCCCAGAGATGGGAAGATGGGGAAGAAAGATCAAAGCAGGGAGAAAAGATCACAGCGGCATGCTAGCGAGGTGCTCGGTGTCGCAAGAGGGAACCTTCAGCGTGCTTCATCGAGCAGGCCAAGCACTTGTGCCTGTCTGGCTGCTTGCATGCGGTTGTGCACCCCCAATTTGGCAAAAATGTGACTGACATGGCGTTTGACGGTATCAACGGCAATGACCAATTCTTGCGCTATCTCCTGATTCTCTGCTCCTTTTGCCATGAGCTGGAGGACCTGGAACTCACGCTCACTTAATGGCTCCAGCAGAGGTTGGGCTTGAGTCTGTTTGGCTCTCCTCTTGGATGGGCTTGGGGACATCTGGCTCGGCTTTGGGAAGGCTGCGAGCACGTGGTCCAGATAGGGAGTTGCTCCAACCTTACGCTGCTTTTCCCGCAACTTGTGCAGGAGAACCGCAATGACTTCTCCCTCCTCCACAAAGCTGCGGAGATAGCCTTCTGGCTCACCGAGATGGACCGCCTCTGCGAGTGCCGCGAGGGCTTGAGGCTCTTCATGGAGCCTCTGATGAGCCAGGGCTTGCAAGAGACGGATTTCTATGACATGACCCCAGCGCTGGCCAGTGGTGGCTCTCTGGCACACGGGATCCAAGCGCTGGAGAGCAGCCATTGGCTGATCTTTGGCGAGGAGGACACGAGCCTGAGCTACATCTTGTCGTTCACGGGCAAAGGGAGTGAGAGACTGCTTTCTTACATCCAGTTCCTCGGCCCAACGTGTGGCCTGCTCCAATTCTCCACAAGCCAGCCAGAGCCGAACCTGATCGACGGTGGTAAACAAGGAATGGATGTGGATACGCCAAGGTTGGTTCATGCTCATGCCAAGTCGTTCAAACTGCTGGAAAGCCTCTCGTGCGGCCTCCAAATCTCCGCACGAGAGGTAGAGACGTATCAGTACCGCATACCCAGTGTACAAATTAGCGAGCGATAACAGCGAGGTAGCCTGTTCGCACAAGGAGATGCCTTCAGTTGCCAAAGACTGTGCTGTCTCCAGCTCGTTCCACTCCCGCAAAACCTCTGCTTGCAAGAGAGCAGGAAAGCC
>CBJMBI010000401.1:0-4182 GCA_966427955.1 uncultured Ktedonobacterales bacterium | reverse complement strand
GAGTTAGTTCAAGAAGATCCTGTGATTCAGCGACTCCTTGCCCAAAGCATGGCCGAAGGTGAGAAACGAGGCAAGACTCAAGGCTTCATTGAGGGTACAGCTCGGGGTATCGTTGAGGGTGAGGCCCGGGGCGAGATAAAGGCACTGAAAGAGATGATCCTCAGCATTGTGAGCATCCGTTTTTCGCCTGCCCTGGCAGGTCAAGCCCAATCAGCCGTCATGTCCATTCAGGACTATGAAGTTCTCAAACGGCTCCACCGACAGTTGCTCAAGGCAGGCGATGAGCAATCAGCTCGTTTAGTACTTGATTTACCAGATGAGCAAGATGAGCATCTACCATCTGCTTCGCTTAATGAGTAATGTGTGGAGATGCGTGCTTGTTCTTCTTGCTAGCACGCACTGTACTTCTTCTGATGGGGATAAAAAATAGCCTGCGCATCCACAAACGTATCGCACTCGTTGTTCTAACTAAAGCAGGGTTAGCTCTAGCCCTCCGTTTGCAGCATGGACTAGCAACGGAGGTAGATCTTTATGCTAGCCAACGTGCATGTAAAGCGCAAGATGCTCTCATTGGACACGATAGAGATATTTCGATTACCAGTTTTGATACAGTTGCACCATTGCTGAGCCAGCTTTGGACTAAGTACGATCAAATTGTCTTGTTCTTTGCCCTCGGGGCCGTGGTTCGACTGATTGCTCCACTCCTACGTCATAAGCATCAAGATCCTGGTGTGGTGGCCATAGACGATGCGGGTCAATTCGCCATCAGTGTCGTCTCGGGTCATATTGGTGATGCGAATGGGCTGGCCATACGCTGTGCCGAACTGCTCGGGGCTACCCCTGTTGTGACGACAGCTTCCGATGTACACCATACGCTTGCTGTGGATCTGCTTGCTCAGACGCAGGGATGGTACATAGAGGATACATCTGCATTAACGACAGTCTCAGCAGCTATTGTTAATCGAGAGCCAGTTGCTATCTTACAGGATTGTGGAGAACTGGCATGGTGGAAAAATGACTCCTGGCCCGACAATCTTCTAGTGGTGAACAATCCCCAGGAGGCGAGTAACTTTGCGGCTCTGCTTGTCATTGCCGATCGTCTCATTGAGGGCTTGTCACAAGATGTCCCAACGCTCGTCTGTCGACCACCAACTCTAGTATTAGGCGTTGGTTGTCGGCGTGGTGTTCCTTTCAGCACACTTGAGACATTCGTCAAAGAGACACTTGCTCAACACCGGATAGCGTTCTATAGTATTGATGTGCTTGCTACTGCTGACATCAAAGCTGACGAAGAGGCTCTCCAGATGCTTGCACAGCACTATGGTTGGAGCTTTGAGACTCATACAGTCGAAACCTTGAAGACAATGACGACTGTTCCCAGTCCTTCGGCGCGTGTACAACGCCTTATTGGGACTCCAAGTGTGTCCGAAGCCGCTGCTCTACTCTCATCTGGCAAGGGCGAGTTGATTGTCCCTAAACAAAAGGGAGAAGGCATGACGTTAGCTGTTGCACGGAAGCAAGCCTTGCACGTCGGTAAAAAGTGCTGAGGGTACTTTAGTACTATATCGAGTCCCCTGCAGGCATCAAGCCGCTTCCCAGGCCGATTTGCAGGGGGTGCAGGGGACGCAGGGGACTTCTACGCCATTCTCAGGGAGAGAAAAAAATAAAAAATAAAATAAGTAATATATTCTAGAGAGAGGGCGGAAATGTCCCCTGCGTCCCCTGCATCCCCTGCAAGTCGATGGGCAAAGATGTGATGAACGAGCAGGAAGGCAAGTCAGCAATCTAATCCCGTAAATGGGATGGAGGGAGTTTGATGACCAACAATGTGTCCCCTATTACCCAGCAATCTGCTACACATACTGGACATCTTGCAATCATTGGGTTAGGGCCGGGCAGTCGAGATATGATGGCTCCACGTGCAATCCAAATGTTGCAGGCATGTGACATAGTAATCGGATACAAGCTCTATATTGAGCAGATACAAGACTTGCTGGCGGGTAAAGAAGTGCATGTGTCGGAACTCACGCATGAAGTTGAACGTGCTACGTTAGCTGTTCAGTTAGCACAGAACGGACATCGGGTTTGTATCGTTTCCAGTGGCGACGCTGGTATCTATGGAATGGCAGGACTGGTTCTTGACATCTGCTCATCAACACAGAAAGAGCATTTGGATGAGACAGGCCCAGAAGTTGAGGTTGTGCCAGGCATCTCAGCACTCAACGCAGCGGCGGCTCTCTTAGGCGCACCCCTGATGCATGACTTTGCAGTTATCAGTCTGAGTGATCTACTCACTCCTTGGGAGACGATTGCTCGACGTCTCTCCGCAGCTAGTCTTGCAGATTTCGTCATTGTCCTCTACAATCCTATCAGTCGGAAACGTCACTGGCAACTTGGTGAAGCACGGCGCTTAATGCTGGAAAGTCGATCAGCAACAACGCCAGTTGGACTAGTCCGCAATGCCTATCGCCCAGAACAGCGGGTTACGCTCACCACCCTGGAGGAATTGCTCAATCATGAGATAGATATGTTCACAACGATTGTCATTGGTAATTCATGCACTTATGTTCAGCAAGGACGCATGATTACACCACGAGGATATAATCAGCATACTACTGTAGATAAATAAAAAAGGAATCATTATTAGTGAATAGAACGATCATATCAGGTATGACAAACCATACTCCCCATCTATCTGACGAAGCAATAGTCCTCATGGCACATGGTTCGCGCGATGCCGAGGGGGCTAACGAGTTTTTAACATTCGCCAGTCGTATGGCATCACGGCTAGCTCGCCCAATTTATGCTGGCTTTCTGGAACTCGCTAACCCGCCGATTATCTCTGCTATAGACGAGGCAATACAAGCAGGGGCTAGAACTATCCTTGCTGTTCCCTGGCTCTTACTTGGGGCTGGACACGCCAAGAATGATATGCCCACAGCTATTCAATGGGCCAGAAAGCGCCATCCGCAAGTGGTCATCCGCTACGGTACCCCGCTTAATATGCAGCCAGAACTTCTCGCAGTGCTAGCAGACCGCCTTGCTGCAATTGATCCTGATAAAGGGCTTGGCTCACCTACCACGGCTGTCCTTCTGGTCCAACGCGGTAGCAGCGATCCTGAAGCCAACGCCGAGGTATACCGTGCTGCCCGACTCTTATGGGAAGGCCGAAAATATCGCACCATTGAAGTAGCATTTTCGGGCATTACCTGGCCTACTGTCTCGGAGGGGCTCCAACGCTGTCTAGTACATGGAGTCAGCCGTGTCCTAGTCGTACCCTATTATCTCTATACGGGCATACTTGTCAAGCGTATATCTCAAACGGTTGCAGAGATGGCGGCTCTCCATCCTGAGTGTGACTTTCGCGTTGCGCAGCACATGGGGCAGGACACGCGCCTCGATATGCTGGCACAGCGCATGATAGAACAGCTCCAAAATGGGAAAGCGACAATGAGCTGCGACATGTGTCAATATCGCATCCCCTTATTTGGACGAGAAGCCATGGTTGGTCTGCCACAAGTTTCCGATCATGCTCATGGGCTACGAGGTACAACCATGAACGATCATACGCATGAGGAGCATCATCACAGTCATGAGCATGGACACGCACACACACATGACCATAGCCATACCCATGACCATCCTTCATCAACTGCTCTCAATACCTGGAAAAAACTCTGCGAATGCATAACAACTGCTGGCATCATGAATATGCAAGAAATTACCGCTGCCCTAACTGCCCAGCAGGAAAAACAGAGCAAAAAGAAAACTGAGACAGCACTCATGCCATACATCTTGACTGCCATACCAGGACAGCCACCGACGGCTGCGTTACGCTGGGACTTTGATAGCTGTCGTCACCGTGAATTTGCGGATTGGTGCATAACTGTTCTACGAGAACGTTTTGGCATCACCTGGCAGATTGAGTATGAAAATGAAGATGCACAGCTAGGACCACAGTCATTGCGTATCCTCCAAGACGGACGACAAGAACAGTGTGACTGGCGATATCTCAATCAGAGCCACTGGATGGGAGCGTTTTGTACGATAGCCAACCGATTGCTTGAACCGATGGGTATTACCACGCTCTGCCTCGAAACTGGCTGGTTTGATACTGTAGTCGTGTTCTGTCGCAAGAATGCCGCTGAAGAACTACTCAATTGGTTCCCTGAAGCGGAATAA
>CBJMBI010000400.1:0-4187 GCA_966427955.1 uncultured Ktedonobacterales bacterium | reverse complement strand
GTATCTACGTTTATTACAAAGCTCGAACAATGCTGGCAACTTGGAAAATTTGTCTGTGTTGGCTTAGATCCTGAATACAGCCGTCTTCCAGAGGTAGTGAAAGCGTCCCAACCCGTCAAAGAGACACTCTTTGTCTTTGCCCGTGAGATCATTGATGCGACCCATGATCTAGTTTGTGCCTATAAGCCCAACATTGCATTCTATGAAGCGCTGGGCGATGAGGGGTTGCAGGCTTTGACTAGGACGGTACGTTATATCAAAGAGCACTATCCTCATATTCCCGTGATTCTCGATGCCAAACGGGCCGATATTGGGAACACTAACCTAGGATATGTCACTTCGGCTTTTGATCTGCTAGAGGTTGATGCAATTACCGTGCATCCATATCTTGGCAAAGAGGCGCTCTCGCCATTTCTAGCACGTAAGGAAAAAGGGATTATTGTGCTTGCCAAAACTTCGAATCCTGGTTCGGGTGAATTCCAGAACCTGCTGGTAGGTGAGGCACAGGAGCCGCTCTATCAAGTGGTAGCACGTAGTGTTGCACAGAGTTGGAATACCAATGGAAACTGCGGACTCGTCGTGGGCGCAACCTACCCCAGTGAGTTGAGGCGTGTCCGCGAGATCGTTGGGGATATGCCACTTCTCATTCCAGGTATAGGCGCTCAAGGGGGCGATATTGCAGCAACGGTCAAAGCTGGGCAGGATAGTCGTGGCTGGGGAATGATCATTAATTCCTCGCGTGGCATTATCTATGCTTCAGCAGGTGATAACTTTGCCCAGGCGGCTAGAAAAGCAGTGCTGGAGTTGAGCATAGAGATCAATGCATGCCGTTGAGTGTGGGTAGTCACGGTTGTCTAGCAGTCACAAGCCAAGTGCGTGGAACATTGGGTATGGAACGAGGTATGACAGGATATGGCCACCGACCAAAGTTGGCACTCTCCTCTCCTGGTTGGACAACAGTGGCGATCCATTTACGCTTGGCGAGAAAAGTCTCAGGCTCGTCCATAGCAGAGAGCCAAGGAATGCCAGCTTGCTCCATAAACTGGAGGAAGACACGCATGGCAGGAGAAGTAAGTATGGCATGGTTGATGGCTGTAAGTCCAAGGCAACTGCCAGAAGCTGAGAGCGCGGTCACAAGATTAAGCAGATGCGGGATAACTGCTTCTGAGAGATAGGGAAGCAGACCCTCAATCAACCACACGGTAGGCTGACGTGGATCAAAGCCAGCTCGTAGTAAGGCTCCAGGCCAGTGTTCTTCGACGAGGTCAATGCCTATAGTCCGATACCAGCAGGTGGGAGATGCTCCGGCAGAGGCGAGGATTTGTTCCTTCTGTGCAAGTAACTCAGGTTGATCAAGCTCGAAGAGTCGTGTATGTGCAGGCCAAGCGAGACGAAAAGCACGGGTATCCATTCCGGCTGCCAGAACAACAACCTGATGTGTCTCATGCTCTCTTGTCGCATGCAAGAGAAACTCATCGAAAAACTTGGTCCTGATCACCAAACCAATCTCGCTTGGAACCTCTTTCTCATGGGTAAGAGCGTTGGCAAGGTGTTCAGGGGCAGAAGTCTCGATCTGGAGTGTAGGATGTCCCCACTCTTTGCCTGGCTTGCCCCAATGCATGGAGATCCGAGGAGTTCTGCTCATTCGCTCAAGTCGAGCTTGCAGCAGAGCCATGTGATCAATCCAGGCCTGACCGGTCGGACCTGCCAACAGAGCAGCCCAAGGATCATCAAACAGACGATCGGCCCGCTCATGCTCATGGGCTCGTACAGCAGCTACCCAGCAAGCGGTCGAGGCTAAGCTCTCTTTCTCAGGACTGCTAAGAGACATCTTTTCCCCTCATTAGCAATGATGATTGATCATATAGCGACGAAAGGTACAGTATGAAACCAACTAACCGCCGTACCCGCCACCGTGACGAGGAAGCCTGCATCGCTACATATATCGTTCAACGCGTTCCTTAGTGGGGTGTTTCCATACTTTCTAATATTCTTTTGTAGCCTTTCTTCTAACTTAGGAAGATCTACTTGTTTTAATTCTGTAAGATGAGAAGACATTCCAGATAATATTCTATGTTCGTGTTCATGTGAATAATCATTATAAGAATCACTCACTTTATCAAGTAATATTTTGAGACTTCTGCGTGTTGGCTTATGACCACATTTCTCTAACAAGTTCCTTGCCTCATCTAATAATTTCCTCTTTTCATCAATAACTTTCTTATAACTTAAATTACCTTTAACTATTTCTAGCTTAGTAGAATCAATTTTTTTCTTAAGATCTATTATCAGTTTTAATCTTTCTTGCTCTTTTCCACGGCTGCCATTGAGCTTTGTCTCTTGAACCTTCTTTGTATCTGACTTGTGGGTGCCATACTTTTCCTCTAAATGTCGTTTCCTTGCCTCTTCTTGCTCAGTAATTTCTACCATTTTTTGCTTTAAAAATCTAGTTCTATGTGAAGGCCTTAAAGCATATGATAGATGACTGTCAATTTTCTCGGATGCAATATGTTTCAATCTGTATCGTTCAATATATCTCATAAGATGCATGGCTTCTCTTGTCTTATTTCCAAGCTTAGCTTGTTGGTAGATATCTCTGACCTTATGCCAGATCATGGCTAGCTGTTCGTCATCAGAGATGGTGATGGCCTTTTTCTCAGATTGCGTAAAGTAGTGTACTGTTAAGTCAGTAAGAGCATCTAGATGTCTTGCATTTCCATGTTTGATTATATCATCAATAGAACGCCCATTAAATTTTGCCAATCGAATATTTGTTGATTCTAAATCATGTATATGATTTATGATTTTAGCATCTTCTAATTTATTGTGTTCTCTATCATTTAATCCAAATCCATCCTCAGTTATTATAATATCCTCTGGACGAGCGCCTTTTTTGTATAGTTCATCTATCTCATCTTGGTATTGATTTTCTAACTTTTTGTAAAATTCTATGCTCGTCATTTCCTGAAGTTTATCCTGAATTTTCTTGAATTCAGGATTATTGCCTTGCATCTCAAAATTGTCAGTTGTTAATGCTTGTTTAAGCTGTTCTTGTAATTTCTTGTTTTCCTGCTGTGCTTCAGATAAAGCATGAACAAGTACTTCCTGAAGATCATTAATCCTTTGGTTGTTATCATTGTGCTGAGTAGACGTTTTGCTTAAATCGAGGCTCTTGCATCTCCTCAAAGTTGGTTTGTTGTTAGTTTCTGATATCTCTTTCATATTGAGACCCCCTTAGTTCAAGAAGACTTTACGATTGAATATCCTACTAACCCGTCACTGAGACAGGTGCTGAGTTTTCATTCGATATTGCTTGAGTGCGAGATCGTTTCTTCATCAATGACTACGGATTAGTATAGCTCAAAGAGGATCAAAAAGTATTCCGAACTCTGCTGATATCTGTAAATGTTTTGTCAATATTTGTGGAAACTAAGACTTCTTTTTACAACGCCACTACTCAAGAGGGAATTTTCGTCTTCCTGGCTTGCATGTAATATTAAGATTTACTGTATTTGCTATAATCCATAGTATAATCCCATTGAACAAAGGAGAAAATTATCGGGTCTTTTTACTTCATTTTGGAAGATCCATAGTAATTATTTTCCTTTTTTGCTATTTCACACGATACTGGCTTGAGAGAACCAACAACGTTTATTTTTCTTTTCGTGGTCTGATAAATATTATAAATTTTTTATTAAAAATACGCTGATAACTATATTATATTAGATAAATTTATTTTTAAATTAATGTTATATACTGTCAGAAATATATTGGTTAAAATAAATATATAACTTATTTTATATATTACAGGATGTATTGACTTTTTTGAGAAATAAATATATAATAAATACATAAGCTGAATACGCAGCTTGTATTACTATAGCAGTGTTATACATCGTAGAATGTCCCTTGTATATGGAGCACTTTTATCAGATATATTGGTGACAAAAGAAAGAGGTTGAAGGAAAATGAAAGAGCAACTGAACACACCAAACATGCTGAAAAAGCTGAGCATGTCTGAGGACGATGAGAACACACCGAACACGCCGAACACGCCGAACACACCGAACACACCTGATGACGAGAAGGAAATGGAGAAAAAGATGAAAAAAATGAAAAAGACAAATAAGTATGATGACGATGAGAACACGCCAAACACACCGAACACACCGAACACACCTGATGAC
>CBJMBI010000399.1:0-4201 GCA_966427955.1 uncultured Ktedonobacterales bacterium | reverse complement strand
ATCTCAACACTTTGAGCGTTATGCATGTATACTCGTTAATGCCTTTCATATATACAGCTCCTATTCAATTTCTCCCAAGAGTGAAGCGATGGGAAGATCTGACAATTCAGCAAATTTAGTGAGGTTTTCAATCCCCCAATACACCATATTTTGGAAATCATCAGAATATGCCAGTGATGCAGGATGCCCATAAAGGCCAGTGGGGGCTGGAAGGTGGAACCGCATAGCCCCTTGGTTCAGGGCTGTTAGTAAGGGCGTTGGAAGGATCAGATGAAAAATCCAGACTTCCATGCCTGTCATTTTAGAGACTTCACGGTAGTTAGACAGGCACCGCTTATCAATACCTGTCTGCCAGCGTGCATTCTTGCGGTAGAAAGAGGCTTTTGACTTAAGTTTAACGTCTATCCAGAATGATGGGATATCTTTGAAGACAGGGGGAAGGTCAAAAGGGATAAAATTGCTCGAAGTCGGCTTGATACAAAACAGGTCTGGTGATACCAGGGTTCTCCCATTGGGTAGGTAGAGACGCGGGCCTTTCCCGTTCCCCTCTTCGATCTTATTGACGGGTGCAATGATATATCCCAGCTTGCGCAAGATCCATCGGGCGGTAGCATCTTCCGCTTTCCCCCCCTTGGCTAGAAACTTCTCAAAATCATCTCTGTTACTCACCTGCTAACCTCCTCTGCATAGCCGCAAAATATGTAGGGTCCTTCTCTATGCCAATAAACTTGCGCTTGAGATCCTTTGCAGCTGCACCCGTGGAGCCGACACCTGAGAAACCATCAAACACTATGTCCCCTCGGTTACTGCTGATTTGTATAAGGTGCTTCAGAATAGAGACAGGTTTTTGTGTGGGATGCAAGACGTTGCCTTTTGCATCTACTAGTCGCTCTTTCCCAGAGCAGATAGGGGTACTGATGTGATCATGCATCTCGTTTTCGCCTTGCCAGTTGAAGGTGTGACCTGACTTGCCTTTGATGAAGAAAAGGATATGTTCACAGCTATTGCGGAAGGTGACATGTTCGATTTGTGGCCCTGGATTGGTCTTATACCAAGTGATCATGCCTTTCACATTCAATCCGGCTTCCACTAGTACATCATGCAGGTAGGACACATAGCGGTAGGAGCAAAAGACATAGCCGGAGCCCTGGTCCCTGAGAATGCGTTTCCACTCCGAAGCCCAGGTAAAGAAAAGAGATCGGAACTCAGTTTCAGCATCATGTTTATCCCACTCTCCAAAGTCTTGAGAACGGTTATTGCGCCCTTCAAGATTGAATTCACGGTCGGTGGCTATGTTGAATGGGGGGTCGGTGATGATTAAATCGATACTGCCATCAGGGACATTCTTGACTTGTTCGTAGAAATCACCAGGACCGTCTGGGGGAAGGAACTGGATACTATTTTTTTGTTGCCATTCGTCACGAAGGGAAGCTATCAGCTTTTGCAGCTTAGGATGTCCCTCTTGCTTCCAATCAGCATCATAGCCACCGCTATCAATTTCGTCAGTTAAGTTTGTGGTGTAGGGCTCCCCGAGCGTACCAATCTGCTCGAGCGCGTAGGCTTTCATCTGGTTACGGGATTGGTAGTTCTCTGCTAGGGTCTTGAATTTGCCTTTACTAAAGTTTGGATTAGTAATTAACTCAGTCACTAATTCCATCTGCTGCTCAAGCGTAAGTGGCAAAATATCGCGTAACAGTCTCTCAGTAAAAGTTACCGTGGTAACATTGGGTGTTACCAAGTCTTTATCATTGCTGTTACCGTCATCCTCAAAAGTGGTAACAATTTTCTGCCATACAGGGTCTTTGATTTTTTTTAATGCTGCATATTGAGCTACCTTTTCGCGGCTCCAGCTTATCATCTTTGCGATATCCGATTGTATATATCCTTCATCAATGCGACTCCAGATAAATTCGGCATAGGTTACTAGGGTCGAAGGAACCACGGTTTCAGCAGCATTATTTGATTGGAAGGCCAGAGCATATAACTCGCGTTCTGTCCCTTTATTATTGACTATGCACGGGACAGACTCTATTCCTAGTCCTTTAGCCGCCTCATAGCGATGATTGCCATCTATCAACTCATAACCGCCGTTCTCAAGAGGGACAACCGTTAGAGGATAGTTCTCCAGAAAACCCGCCCATTTCATGCTCTCTTGTAGACGAGCCACACCAGACATGCTAATACGACGTACTGACAACCTAGAAACAATCTGGTCTAGTGGGATCATCACAAAGCTTGTGGTCTCAATATCAACTGCCATACTCTTATCCTCCTATTGCTGGTTTGTCTTGTGTTCAAAATCGCCTTCTGGTAGCAGGTCGTCTAGCGTTCTCACGTCCCCAATTCGTATGGCGAACAGGACAAATACAGTTACAAGCGTGAGCTGGTAAATTGCTGCTATACACAGGATATACTCTGAAAACCAATCGAATACGTTCATGGGTGATGCTCCTGTTCATCCTCTGGCAATTCAGTCATGGTGGTAGATACACCTATCATGCGTGTGTTGAATGGCTCGATGCGTTTTCCTGAACCATGGCAAACATAGCCAGCAGACACGGCCATGGCATGTGCGAGTATCCATCCGAATTTCTCTATCTCTTCCTGTGTGAAAGTAGCCGTGAAACGGTTATCAACTGTGAGGTCCCACTGACCATCTTGAGTCGGATAGACGACGATGTAGGGTACTTGATAGCCACTAACAGACAATTTATAGTATCGTGCGTAAAACGGGCCTATTGTATCTACACTTGCATCTAATGGATCGTGTGGAATATCATTCATAGTTCTTCTCTTTCTAAGACGGTATGTCTTCTTGTGTGCAGGTATGCGGCGTGAGCAGGCTCGGCTCTGGTAGTCTCACCAGGATTTGCCCGAGTGTGAGGTATTCGATGGTGTCCTCTCTCTTGTAGGTGAGTGAGTCCTGAGTGGCCTCGAGTTGGTTCATCCGATCTCGCATAATCTTCCTGAGTACAATCAGCTCTTTGAGGCTGTGTAGTTCGAGTGTGGTTTTAGTCATGTGGTCCCTCCCCATCTATGAAAATATCCCATCGGTTAAGTTCTTGCTCCACTAGGTCTAGTGCGTCTCTGGTGTTCTTGATATCTAGTTCTATGGTCTGTTTATCTGTAGATCCTGGTCTGTGGCAGTAGTCTCTGGTGTCTTTGCTGAGTGTTGCAGCCCAGCCATGCACAAGAGCACTGAGTTGTGGTAGTGACATGTTCATGATTGTATCCTCCTATTTATCCTTCTGTCTACTATCACGCCTTTTTTGCGGATATTGTTCATGTAGTTCTTCACGGTTCTCACGGTAATATGCATCTCTTCCGCAATCTGGACGTGAGAGAGGCCTTGACGTTTCAGTTCTAATAGTTCTTCTTCTCTCGGAAAGAGCTTCTTGCCAGATTGACTTTTCTTTGGAGCTTTTGTGCCGTTTAGATGTCTTCTAGCTCTCGCAAGACGATCATTCACGGCTGCTTCTGAGATGCCTAGATGATAGGCAATCTCTACGTATGTGAGACCTTGTTTTTGCAGTTCTAGCGCTTCACTCTGTTTTGGCGTCATAATGCAAATAATCCTTTGCTCGTAGACGTAAATTCGCACTGAGGATATGCGCCTTGATTGTGCCTCTTGATATGCCTAGCTCCTGAGAAATCTGATCATAAGTGAGTCCTTGTTTTTGTAGGTCTAGCATCTCAATCTCTCTTGGAGTGAGTTCGGTCCTGTCTCTGTGCTTTAGATCCTTCATCCTTTAGATCCTTTATCCAAATTAAATGCATTTCGCCATTTTCGTCATGGATGACATAGTAGCTCTCATCTGGTTGATGCATCCTGTTATGTCTGGTATGCAGTATTGCAATAAGAAGATAAAGCACAAGATACACGATACACGCAATAACTACATACCATTCATACATACGCTACCATGCGTGTATTTGAGGATATTCATCATCCTGTTGAGAACTAAGATATTGCTCTATTCGTCTGTGCATGCGTGAATTCTCTCTATCCTCCGCATATGCGTCTCGAATGCACATGATAATGAGGCATGGAAGGTAGAAAGGGACGAATATACACAGGATGACGAGAGAAATAAGGAAAGCAATGGCATCTAGTAATATAGCTTTCATGCTGTTATCGCCTTTCTTCCATATCCGTGCTCGATAGCGTATTTGATGAGGAGTTCTTTTTTGTGTATGCCTG
>CBJMBI010000398.1:0-4203 GCA_966427955.1 uncultured Ktedonobacterales bacterium | reverse complement strand
GATGATATGATCACAGAACTCGTAGCCAGAAATCGTTCAGACTTATTAGAGTTAGGCCATTTCTGTGCCGGGCTTGTTTTTAGTGATGAGATCGGCAAGCAGTGGCTCAAAGAAAGGTTTACTAAAGTGCGAGAAATTATTGAACAATCCTGGGTCTACCAGGAAACCATCGAAAAGGGCCTTCAACAGGGTCTCCAACAAGGTCTTCAGCAAGGTCTTCAGACAGCGCGGCAGGCGGCAATCGGGATTGTTGCAGCACGCTTTCCTGAAATCGAACAATTCGCCAGAGAAATCATTGAGACGATCAGCGATCCAAATCGACTGCAAACGCTGATTGTTGAGCTGAGTATTGCTCCGAGCCAGGAGCGTGCCAAAGAGCTTCTGCTCTCGTTTGTCTCAGCTTCCTAAAGAACTGTTGATATCCTCAATGAATGAAGCTAGAAGGAGGAAAGTATGTTACAATTTGAACAACCATTTCTCCTTCTGCTCTTAATACCAATTAGCTTTCTCGTCTATCTCACCTGGAAGGGGATAGCTCTGTCCTATCCTACCTTCCAGCATCGTCTTATTTTAATATGTCGTATTTCACTCTTCACGCTAATTATATTAGCACTCGCTGGAACTACCTGGGTTCTACCTGTATCTCATCAAGCTACCGTCTTCGTTGGAGACATTTCAGCGAGTACAGGTCCGCAACGCACTTTTATTGAGCAGTGGATTAACAATGCTATCAAACATAAACATTCCGATGATCAGGTGGGAATTGTTGCTGTTGGACATAATGCGCTCGTGGAGCAATCGGTAAAGTCACAAATTGATTTTGCTCACTTTGAGTCCTCACCTGATACTAACTATACCGATCTGGCGGCTGGACTGCGTCTGGCCGCAGCGATCCTCCCAACTGATAGCCAGCGACATATTGTCCTGTTAACTGATGGACAGCAGAACCTTGAGGATGCCATGCAGGAAGCGCAACTTTTACAGCAAGAAGGCATCAGACTGGATATTGTTCCCCTTCCCAACTCTAGCGGTCCAGAAGCTCGCATTGATGATCTGCAAGCTCCAACTAGTCTCCATACAGATGAGCATTTTGTATTACATGTCAAATTGGATAGTAGTGTTGCTCAAAAAGCTACATTGCGAATTTACCTAGATAATAGCCTTCTCTCAGAACAAAGCATCCAATTGGCTGTGGGTCAACAAGATTTCAGTGTTACTATGCTTGCTCCATCAAGTGGCTTCCACACGTTTCGTGTTACCTTGCAGGCTCCATACGATACCCTTATACAGAACAACGAAGCATCGGCTTTTGTAAATGTCCAAGGCCCTCCCACCGTGCTAGTCGTTGAGGGGCAGCCTAGCAGTGGGCAAAATATTGTTTCAGCTCTCCAAGCGACTGGTATGCAAGTGGAGACAGGCGCACCAGAAAGTATACCTGTGAGCCTGGGCAGTTTGGCAAAGTATAGCGCAGTTGTGTTAGCGGACGTGCCGGCAGCATTGTTAGGCAGTACTCGCATGCAACTACTCCAATCATTTGTACGTGACCTTGGTCATGGCCTGATTGTCAGCGGAGGTCAGAATAGCTATAGTCTTGGTAGCTATGCCAATACTCCTCTGGAGCAGGCACTGCCTGTGCACATGGATTTACCACAACATAAGGAAACACCCTCAATTGCTGTTGTGTTGATTATCGAAAGTCTAGAAGCGGATATCCCTATCAATATCTCCAAAGAGGCTGCAAAAGGTGTTATTGGCTTATTAACTTCGCGAGATATGGTGGGTATTTCAGGTGGCTATGGAACACTTAGTATCCCTATGCAGACAGTTCAGAATCGTAGCAAGATCGACAAGGCCATTGACAATCTAAATCCAACTGATCCTTCAAGCTATGTGCCAGATCTGCTCAATGCTGCCCACATACTTAAATCTCTTCATACACAAATTAAACATATTATCTTGCTGGGCGATGGAGATGCATATGATAGTACATATGCATCTGTAATTCCAAAAATAGCAGACGAGGGTATTACTGTTTCCACTGTGGCTACAAACGCGCAGTTGCCGCAGGACTTTGTCACAATGCAACAAATTGCTAGTTCAGGCAAGGGACGCTACTACCAGGCAGATAATCCTACCGCCATTCCCCAAATCCTACTCCAGGAGACAGAATATGCTGCACGGCGCAGTGTCATCAACCAAACATTTAATCCCGCAATTATAGGCAATCATCCCATTCTCACAGGACTAAATGGTTTTCCACAGTTGCATGGCTATATAGCAACAACACCGAAACCGACAGGCCAAGCCGTCCTCATCAGCCCTCTGGATGATCCTGTACTTGCTGTCTGGCAATATGGCCTTGGTCGTGTAGTTGCCTGGACTAGTGATGCTCTTGGACTCTGGACGAAGGATTGGCTGACATGGAAGAATGCAGCACGCTGGTGGGCTAACTTGGTCACATGGATACTGCCAGCACCTAGTGATAGTGCCTTAACCATCAATGGCAAGTTTATTAATGGCATGGGACAACTGACTGCCAATCTCAATGCAGCTGTTCCAGTTGGAGCAACACAGCAACAATTACAAGTTCATATTGTTGGACCGCCTCCTGATAATGCCCTGCAGACGATTACTCTCCAGCCGATAGCTCCAGAGCGCTGGGCAGGCTCATTTGTAGCATCTCAAGTTGGACCATATCTGCTCCAAGCTACCTGGCAAGCTTCAGCTCATGGAGCGAGTGGAATGATTAGCAAACTTTCCACTCAAACTGGATTGATTGTTCCCTATTCACCCGAATATCGTACGCAGGGTACAGACCTACGCTTCCTCAAGTTACTTACCAGAGCGGGAGGCGGAGCCGTGCTCGATGCTAACAATGTTGCCACTGCTTTTACCCAAAATCTTCCCTCAACATCGGCTTCGATTCCAATCACCTTCTGGCTCTTGATGTTAGCTGCTCTTCTGCTGCCCATCGATATTGCTGTGCGTCGTCTGACCAGCCTGGGATGCCTTACCGAGGGTTACCAGTGGATTCTGGCTCATCTCAAGATTGGCAATCTCGCTCAAATCGCTACATCCGCAGGAGATTTGTCCGTTGATACAACAGCTACAGTACTAGATCGTCTACGAACTCAACGCCAGGATCGTCATAGGCCTCAATCCAACCAAGCTAACAAGCGTCCGATTGGCAATTTTCAGTCCCAATTGGGAAACAGAAAAGATAACTCTGTCAAGGAGCCCAAACCAACACAAGCTGATCGCTCAGATCTCTCGATGGTGGCAAGATTGGTAGAAGCTAAGCGCAAGCGTCAGCAGAAGAGCAAGTAGTCTTTAGCAACTATGGTCTGTTAGGCATAGTTCAAGAGAAAGAATGTGGTCGTGAGAGAAGAAAGAGTGAGACGATAGCCTCTTTGTGGCTAAGATGTCTACCAGATGTCTATACAATAGCCTGGACAGAGCAATTTTTTCTGGTTATTCTTTAAAAAAGAGATGTGCAGCAAGCTATTCTGAACTGTCAAGTTCGGTTGAACCATGCCTAAGGAAGTTGAGTAGTAATTTAGACCTTTTGAGTTATGGATTACTTTCACACTATTTTGTAGTATTGTAGATACTAATTAGGAGAGATAAACATGCCAAAAGATGTTTCAAGATTGATTGGCAAAGCTGCTGAAGTGTTAAATCGTACCGTTCAAGATGGCAAAAAAAGCTCTAGTGCAGACTTTCTCAAAATAAATATTATGGGTCACTATCCTAAAAGTTTCACTAAGTTAGGTAAAAAAGACAGTAAAAGTGGAAATGCAGAATTAGACTCACCTAAAATTCCAATACAAGAGGCCGTTAAGCAAGAAGGAATGAATGGTCCTTTGCCTCAGCTAGAGGTTGCTTCAAGGAATCTAGTACAAGATGCTCTTAATCAACAAAATATTATGAGTAATTTCTTGCATCAAAATAAAAGAGAAATATTATCATATCCAATGCAGAGATATATTGAGCATGCACATAATGTTATGTTTGCTAATAAATTGCTTTCTGATTTAATCGCTTCTAATATTCGATTTTCTAATTCTGATCGTTTTTCAGAGATTAACTTCCCAAGGGATGGAGTGCCTAGCTCTACCTCTGCCGATCAGTGGCCACCAAAGTCTGTTGCAGATATTAGTCCACCAAAAAAACTAGTGAACGACCTTGAAGAGCGACGCAAAG
>CBJMBI010000397.1:0-4235 GCA_966427955.1 uncultured Ktedonobacterales bacterium | reverse complement strand
TGTTGTTGCTCCATCTTGCTGACGAGGTGTGCACCTAGCGTATCAGCAAGACGAGAGGGAGTCTTAAGAGCGACAATCGAGTCGATATCCTCGACAGAGAAATGCCGATTCAGTTGGGCATAGCGCTCAAATAGGCTGGTTGCATGGCGAACAAGGGCTTCGGCCTGTGGTCCTTCAGCCTGTGGCTCTGGTTGACGTGTGACACGCACACGGAAGAACGGGTGGGTATCAACATACTCGTCTATAATTACCCGGCTAAGACCGCTAATGAGCACCTGAATGCTTCCATCTTGCTGCCGATGTAAGGTCTTCACTTCTGCAAGTGTACCGACCGAGAAAATATCTTTGGGCTGGGGATCATCAATATCGACGCTGCGCCGGGTAGCTGCAACCAGTGTGCGGTCAGGCCGCATCATTGCATCTTCAATTGCTCGTACCGTCTTCTCACTGGCAATCACCAGTGTTTGACGATTGTGAGGAAACGCAACGATAGTTTTTAACGCCACAAGAGGGTATTCATTAGCATTTTTCTTCTCTAAGGAAACTGGGCGTTCTTGTTCACTCATTGCTTTCCACCTATTTCTTTAGACTAATTGATCTGACAACTCAGTAAAAACTCGGCTATAAAAATAGATGAGTCTGCATTATGCAGACTCATCTTCAGAGTAGGCGTTGCCTCCTCCTCGCGTGACAAGCAAGGGCTCGTGTTGTGATTTAATTACGTCTCCGTTAATAATCACTTTTTTGACATCAGATCTTGATGGAATCTCATACATTATGTTTAGAAGCGCATCTTCGATAATAGTGCGTAGTCCCCTTGCTCCCGTTTTTTGCTTGATAGCTCCTTCAGCTGCTGCATCTAGAGCATCGCTAGTGAAGACTAACTCCACACGGTCGAGTTGTAAGAACTTCTGATATTGCTTAACGATAGCATTTTTGGGTTCGGTCAGGATACGCACAAGCGCTGCTTTGTCTAGGTTATCCAGCGAGACCTGGACAGGAAGACGACCCACAAACTCGGGGATCAAACCATACTTGAGAAGATCATCTGGGATGAGATGGACCAGCACATTTTCGTTTTCTTCTACTGCTTTTGCTTCTGAGGATACCTTGGTACGGAAGCCCATCGTCTTATTGCTACCTAGGCGTTGTTCAACGATCTTATGAAGCCCTTCAAAGGCTCCCCCACAAATAAACAGGATATTGGCTGTATTGATCTGGATGAAATCCTGATGTGGGTGTTTGCGTCCTCCCTGTGGAGGCACATTGGCTATTGTACCTTCAATGATCTTAAGAAGAGCTTGCTGTACCCCTTCGCCGGATACGTCACGCGTAATCGATGGATTATCAGATTTGCGAGCGATTTTATCGATTTCGTCAATATAGACAATACCACGCTCGGCACGCGCTACATCAAAATCTGCAGTTTGGATAAGGCGCAAGAGAATGTTTTCAACATCCTCTCCAACATAGCCCGCTTCTGTAAGAGCTGTAGCATCTGCAATGCAGAAAGGAACATCTAAGACTTTGGCGAGTGTCTGTGCTAGCAAAGTTTTACCGCTACCAGTTGGGCCAATCATCAAAATATTGCTCTTGCCTAGCTCTACTTCATCGATCTGCATACCCACACCGATGCGCTTGTAGTGGTTGTAAACTGCCACTGCAAGTGTTCTCTTTGCACGTTCCTGCCCTATAACGTACTGACTAAGCTGCTCGTATATTTTCTTTGGAGTAGGAATCTTGCCTGTTTGCAGGCGCGGCTTGGCAATGGTGGCTTGCTCCTCTTCGATGATTTCCCGACAGAGGTCGATACACTCATCACAGATATAAACGCCTCCAGGCCCTGCTATCAGGCGTTGCACCTGATCCTGGCTCTTACCACAAAACGAGCAACGATAGGTAGTACGCATATTTTTTGAGTTCGCCACGTATGTCACCTTTCCGTTTCAATTTCGACTGAGCTTTCCTCACCCTTTCCAGCTACAGTCGTTGGCGAGGCTATAGGTGCTTGTGCGTCGGCAACACCTACCTGTGAGCCAAGATCAGCAGCATTTGTTGATGGGACTGCAATTGGTTGTGCATTGTCGATATTTGCTTCGCCTTCTGCTTCAACCTCCTCCGCATCAAGATCGGGGTCAGTCGTTAGTTCTACCAGACGCGAGAGAGCTTTCTCACGACGATAACTCAAGGCCAGAGATCGCAACTGGTTTTCTGAGTGAGGGAGTTGGTGTCCCATTTGGGCATAGGCATTAAGGAGTGCCTCAATTTCTTCTGGTTCTACAGTGATCTTTTCCTTCTGGGAAATCTCTTCTAGGACAAGCTGACGCTTGACACGCCTTTCTGCATCAGGATGGATTTCTTCTAAGTACTCCTCGCGGCTCTTACCCACTAACTTTAAGTATTGATCCATGTTGAGGTGCTGCTGCTCAAGCATATGCCCAAATTGGTGTGCCATTTCTTCAGCTTCCTCTTCAATGAGCAGAGGATGAATGGAAAAGGTAGACTGGTCAATTACTGCGTTTAACACTTCTTCACGCAATTCATTGTTGATCTGTCGCTTTTTCTTCTCAAGAATATTATCGCTCAGGACTTTGCTCAAATCTTCAAGTGTTTCATGCTGACCATCGCTAACTTTTGCGGCAAATGCATCATCCAATTGTGGGAGTATCTTCTCCTCAACTACATGGACCACGACCTCATAGTTAGCTTCCTTCCCGGCAAGTTTCTCGTTGCTATAATCATCGGGAATAGTGGTCGTGAATGATTTGCTCTCACCAGCACTCATACCAATGAGATGCTCGTCCATACCTGTAAAGAGACCATGGCGCTCCTCAGTGATCTCAAAGAGATTGTCTTTGAGGTCGGAAATTGTCTGTTCGCCTGAGCTGAGCTTTAAATCTGCTTTAATACGATCCCCATATTGAACTGGACGTTGGACCTCTTCCCAGGTAGCTAGCTGCTTGCGCAATGACTCCAGTTCTGCATCAACCTCTTCTGAAGTTACACTGGCTTCCTCGCGGTCAAAGTGCAGTGACTTATAATCAACAAGTTCAACAGGAGTGAGAATTGGCACTGTAAGACTGAAATGATAAGGCTGACCCATTTCGAAGACCGGAACGTCTAGCTTTGGCTGGCTAATGGGTGTCAAATCATGCTCTTTGAGAGCATTGCGATAGACCTCTGAGATCAGTTCGTCGAGGCCCTCTTGATAGATATATTCTTTTCCTAGGCGGCGTTCCAAGAGAGCACGAGGTGCTTTCCCTCGACGGAAACCTTGTATATCGACTTTTTGGACTAATTTTCGATAAGCTTTCTCTGAAGCTTTTTCTAGCTCGTCCCAAGTCACTTCTACTTCTAGGACGGCCTCACTTGTTGGTAACTTTTCTACAGAGACCTTCACATTCCCTCCAAAAGATCATTGTGAATAGAGAGTGTACTTAAACTATAACACACGTGTGTGGTAATTGTTGTTCATTGAGTAGGCGCTGGGGAAGCACAACGAGGTCATTTCCACCCATAGATCCCCCCACAAGAATGGATATGTTGTTCGCTCTTTATTCTCAAACACTTTGACCTATGTCTTCATATGGAACGCATCTGTGCTTACCCTGGAAGGGAAACTGAGAAAATTTCCCTTCGTCCTAGACAGATTGGAGCGGGAGACGGGGATCGAACCCGCGACTTTCTCCTTGGCAAGGAGATGCTCTACCACTGAGCCACTCCCGCAATAGTGCGTTCTTTAGTTATCAAGTGGGCGGTGAGAGACTCGAACTCTCACGGCTCATCGCCAACAGATCCTAAGTCTGCCCTGTCTACCAATTTCAGCAACCGCCCATTGCCCGATTAGAAAAAGCGTTATATTCTCTCTCAGGCTTTCGCCAGGAGATTTCTAACTCTCACAGGAGATCTTCCTGCTTCGCTGGAAAGTGCCAAGCCAAGCTTCCGCTCAACAAGGATATGACATCACTGATCCATTGGCTTGAGCTTCTGCGAACCTACAGTACTATGCCATTTTAGGGGAAAAGAGACAGGATGTCAACAGTTAATCCCTACATCCAATTCCCAAGAAGGAGCAATATCTTCCACCATAAGCTCATCCCCTTTGCAGGGGATTGGGTTTCTCTTGCGGCTGAGACAGCTACTTCCTAAAGCCGTGCTCTGTAACCGTAACTTCAACTAGCTGACTTTGGACTACTCTCTATTCTACATTGTTGATAGAGGTTTGTCCAGACAAA
>CBJMBI010000396.1:0-4246 GCA_966427955.1 uncultured Ktedonobacterales bacterium | reverse complement strand
AATAAAGGGCAATAACAGACCATGTGTCTGGTCTAAAGCAAGGAGCGCAGGGCCACTGTGACAACCTTTGTCTTGGCAAGTCACCAATCCAGTGGGACTTGGATAGTTCACCGTAGCCTGCTGGTTATAAGCCGTACTCAAATACACATCGATACTTTTCAACGAGGCCGGTGGACGTCCGGTAGCACACAGGGCTTCATCCTCATTAACCAAAGAACTATCAGTGAGAACCCAACTGTTCTGATCACTAGCATTCTGCGATGGCCAGCTTGCGACAATAGCTCCCAGGCCAGTACAATACACTGGCTCATGATCATCAGCTTTCTCATACGTGACCAGCAAACGGACGACAGAAACACCCGCACGCAAAAGACTAGGCTGGGTTCCTGATGGGGAATCCGGTAGCAGCTGAGCAGCGAAGGCAGTAGAAGAGAGCGCTAGCCAGACAATTAGTAGCCCACCGAGCAAAGAAAAGGCAGGTAGGAGCTTGCTACCTTGTCTCCTAGAAGCGAGACTTTGCGTACTCATAATACATTCCCTTCATACCGAAGATATAATGCATAAAAACCACCTTTCACCGTCCTAAGCGCATTCTTAAACGATTATACATCTGGATGACTGTCGGGTCACTACTTCCCAGTGGCCCAAGCACATATCCACATTCCCGGAATGCCTCATCCAACTTGCCTTCTTGCTCATACACCTGAGCTAGCAAATAACGTGTCCGATGATCAGAAGGATTGAGGATGAGTACCTGGACAAAGGCACTTTCCGCCATGGGAAATTGAGTTGGACCTAAGCGCTTAGCAACTTGGCCAATCGCAAAATGCAACCTGAGTAAGACTAACGGGACTTGCGATGGTGCTGCTGCCAAGCGTAATGCTTCTTGATATTCACGTAAAGCAGCTTCTAACTGCCCGGTCTTCTCAAAACACAGAGCTAGGCGCTCATGGGCTTCAAAATCGTTGGCCTGCAAGCGGAGTGCTTGAGTATATGCCGAAATAGCTTGAATATAGCTAGGGCGTAAGTAGAGCCAGACATCCCCAAGGAATTTGTGTGTTTCTGCATCATCTGGGTTCAGCTCTGCTGAACGTAGATAGGCACGTATGGCATTATCGACATTGGGTGGCTGACGACGTGCAAATACCTGACCAAAGATTTTATGTACAATTGAATTATTGGGCTCCATGGTGTGCGCTGCTTGAACGGCATGATACGCATCCTCAATTCTAGCTGGGGTGGCACTCAGATGATTCAAAGCAGCCTGAATATAGGAGCCAGCAGGGCCAGTTGTTGTATGTGATGTTGTCTGTAGAGTTCCACTTGGTCGTGAACCTAGTTGTGCGACATTAGGAGTCAGAGGTAGGGAACTCGAAGACAAGGGGGTACTCGATGGCACTGGTCTAGCTGGCGTGGCTCCCTTTGGAGGAAGTGAAGGTAGATTGATAATGGCGCGTTCCATCTCCTCAGCAGTTGTCCAACGCTGCTCAAGGTTTGGCATTAATGCCTTGGTGATAATTTGTTCAAAAGCTGGAGTAATATCTGGGCGGAACGAACGTAAAGGTGGGAAAGAGAAAATATTGGGTTTGTTATTAACAGCATCGTGATGCGTAAGCAGGCGATACATAGTTGCCCCTAGCGCATAGATATCACTGCGGGGCTCAGGCAGACCATGTAACTGTTCAGGTGGTGCATAGCCTAGTGTCATAATTACGGTTGCCTGACGCTGTGATTGGAAAGTACGCGCAATACCGAAATCGATCAATTTAATTTCATCGCGATTGGTTACCATAATATTTGATGGCTTGAGATCGCGAAATATGATAGGTGGGGATTGGCTGTGCAGATAGTTGAGTACCCCACAGAGTTGCCGCATCCAACTGCGACATAGCTCTTCCGAGATACCGCGCGTTCCATTTAGACCTGCTATGTGACCCTCGCGGTCTAATACCTCAGCCAGAGTGTGTCCATCGATAAAGTCCATGACGAGGTAGTGCTGACCGCCCTCAACGAAAAAGTCGCGTACCCGTGGAATACAAGGATGGTTGAGATCGAGCAATAATGTGGCTTCACGTGCAAACCATTCCACGGCTTGGGCTCGCTCAGCCTCATTAGTGAACTCATTGAGCATCTCTTTCACCGCGCATGGGCGCTTGAAGCGCGTATCTATGGCACGGTAGACGGCCCCCATACCCCCGGAGGCCACCAGAGTTTCAATTTTGTAACGGCCTGCAGAAAGGACTGTCCCTGCGATCAATCGGTGTGGGCCCATCAATCCATCCTTCTGCTTCTCTAGAGGAGTAGAAGGGTGGATAGCCTCTTGCTCTAGAGGGAGAGATGGTGTTTGCGATAGAGAACCTTTCTGGTCATTTTGTGCAATGACAGAATGACCCATGGGCACTACATTATTAGGATCAGATGAAGAATTATTTGCCATATATTACACCGCATTTGAATTGCTTAAGTTCCACTCAGTTCTATCAAACTAACCCTGAGTTTAGACTTATATCTTCCCCAGAACATGGCCACACAGCGTGACGGCTGTGACAGTTGCACTACCATTGAACCTCCTTGATTACATATCTAGCAATCGTCCAATCCGCCTAACGATAGTTGGTGGGCCTTTGTGCCTACTTTTATGCTATCTGCTCAACTAGCTCTGAACTTAGACCTTTATTATGGCATTATAGCACATCTTTCCTTTGTTGAGCAGTGTGAGATTTCATAGTTTTTAATTCATATTACTCACAACAGTCTTTATAGATATAAAGATGTTATGAGTGAGACACAGGACGTTCTGTTACTGCCTTGGCATGTGCAGGGAAACCCTCGAACTCGGCGAGCCGACGTGTTACTGGACTCAGGCTTGTATACCCTTCCGCTGTCAGATATCCTATGCCGGTACGCTTTAGAAAATCAAAGACTGTCGTGCATGAGAATGTATGCGCAAAGCCACCCGTAGGTAGAATGGCATTAGTACCCAAGCAATAGTTGCCTAAGGGGGTTGGAGTATAGGGTCCAATAAGGATCTCCCCCGCATTGTCTAAATCTGGAAGCAGCGCAAATGGTTCGCGCACGTGCACTTGTAGGTGTTCTGGTGCATATTCGTTGACAAAGTCGACGGCCTGACGGATATTTGCAGCCAATATAAGGCCACTTGTTCCTTTCTCACTCTCGAAGTTACTGCGACAGAACGTTTGCCGAGGTTCAGGAAGTGCTGCAATCTTGTCTGGTAGCAGGGAGAGAACAGCCTCAAGTAGAGCGCGGCTATCAGTGACCAGAAGGCTAGAAGAATCGGCTCCGTGCTCGGCTTCGACAAGCAGATCTCGTGCAATCAATTCGGGATCTGCACTTTCATCAGCTAGTACGATTGACTCACTAGGTCCTGCGGGCAGGCCTACATCGACAGTACCATAGAGCAAACGCTTAGCGGCAGAGACATATGGGTTGCCGGGACCAGTAATCTTATGGACGCGCGTGATGCTGGCGGTGCCATATGCCAAGGCAGCAATGGCCTGTGCTCCACCGATACGGTAGATCTCATGCACACCGCAGAGATCGGCGGCCACTAGCGATGCAGGATCAACTGAGCCATCAGGAGCTGGTGGAGTACAAACAACAATACGAGGAACCCTAGCAATACTGGCAGGAGTTGCCAGCATATACATTACCGAAGGAAAAGCCCCTTTACCACGTGGGACATACAGACCTACACTACTAATAGGTGTAATCTTCTCACCTGCCATCACTCCTGGTGCTATCTGGGTAAACCATTGCTCGTGTGGCATTTGGCGCTCATGGAAGGTACGTACATTGTGTACAGCCTGCTCAATTGCATGATGAACAGTACTGTCAAGTTGATCATGAGCCCGTTCAATTTCCTCGCGGCTCACACGCAGACGGTCAGGGCTCAACTTCACATGATCGTATCGTTCCATGAATTCGATAAGCGCCTCATCGCCTCTCTCGCGTATAGCCCTGACAATGGGACGAACATACTCAATCAGCTCGTCGATGGCAACTTCAGCTCGGCGCAGAAGACGACTTCGCTGCTCTGCATTTAGATTAGATAGTTCGTAAACATGTATCATGATGGTTTCCTTTTAGAAGATCTTATATTTTAAGAATCAGATCCCCTATCCTATGATTGGGAAGGGGGTTCTTGCCTCGGACTGGCCCAATTACCTAAAGCATTATAAACGTTCGGGGAATTTCTGGCGAATCTTTCATCCACCAATTGGGGTAG
>CBJMBI010000395.1:0-4252 GCA_966427955.1 uncultured Ktedonobacterales bacterium | reverse complement strand
TACCATTTTCGTCGTACACGATTGATCGAACAATTACATCGTATCAATGAAAAGTTTCATCTCTTCGCTGAGATTTATCTTGACGATGATGCTACAGTCTATAATTGGAGCAAGTTGCGATCAGGTGAAGATGCTTTCTCTGTATTCGAGAAAATTGGGATTGCTGGTGTTCCAGGCTCCGGATTTGGCTATAGTGACGATTATATTCGCTTTTCAGTTGGTGTGATTCCTATCCCATAGCCATGTTTCACGTGAAACATGGCCCCTTGCACTCTCCTCAATTGGCATTGACAACAAAGGCCTCTTAAAACTTGCAGATCTCTCAGTCTCTAGAGTTGTTGTAACACTTGTGCTCTTCATAACAATATGCTAAATAGGAACCGAGATAGAAAGCTTCTCGCTTGTTCTAGAATTATCGCTCTTTCCCTATAGAGAAAGCACTTTCAATCAAATATCCTTACAGCCGGTTGAGAGGATAACATTATGTGATTACTAAATGGACATTTCCTCTTAAGAAGAGAAAGGCTCTGGAAAGGCAAGCATTTCCAGAGCCTTTCCCCTTCAGCGTTCCTCCCCTGTATACATGCGAATATAGCTGCGATAGCGGCGCTCAGCAATGACATGATCATCGACCGCTTGGATAATCGCACAACCTTCTTCATCACCATGGCTACAATTGGAGTAGATACACTCACCCACATATGGACGAAACTCTACAAAGCACCACGCTAGGTTCTCCGGAGCAATATTCCATGCCGCTAAAGCACGAATGCCAGCCGAATCAGCCAGCCAGCCACCACCTGATAAAGGATAAAGCTGTGAGCCAGTGGTGGTATGTCGACCTTTGCCAGTAGCTCGACTGACTGCATGTGTCCGCAGGGCCATACCAGGTTCAAGAGCATTGACCAGCGAGGATTTGCCAACACCTGATGGACCAGTAAAGAGGGAAGTATGGTCTTGAAGTAGCGTACGCAATTGGTCGATACCCTCGCCAGTCTGGATACTGGTGAAGATAACCTTGTAGCCAAGCCTGTCATACAGCCTCGCCTCTTCTTCAACACGAGTATGATGCGGTAGATCAACTTTATTAAAACAAATCAGAGGGGTTAGTTGAGCGGATTCACAGATCGCTAGGTAACGATCTAGGAAACTAAAATGGGGTTCAGGCTGCGTGGTGGCAAGCACAATGACAACCTGATCCAAGTTTGCTAATAGTGTCTGTTGAACTAGTTTATGCCCAGAAGACGCAGCATCCTTGCGTGCAAGCTCACTCTGACGTGGCAGAATCTCCTCAATCAATCCGGTCGAGGCATCAAGCTTCCTAATCTTCACATAATCACCGACCGATAAACGCTTCGGAAGAGTAATTTCGGCGCTATTACGTTTCTCAATACGTTGGGGACGATTATACTGAGCAGAGTAAAAAACATTGTTTACGCGCTGTTGAGGTTGACGAAATTTGGTTACATTAGCAGAGTCAGCTTGTGCGAAGGCTTTTTTGAGTTTTCCTCGCAGGGTGCAGCGCAGCACACCTTCAGTGGTGTGAACATCAAAAATGCCGTGTGCGCCGCCCAGAACCATGCCGGTAAGAATAGCCGGGTCATTAATCAAGGCAATGTTCCCTCCACAGAGAATAAAAAAACACGGTTTGCTCAACCTACTTTTGTGTTGATGTCTACCGTGCCGGAGGGAGCAGGTCACGCTTTACTGCTTAGTATACATTGGGCCCTTCTTCGCGTGCCATGGCACAAAGGCAAAGGCCTGATGTTGCAGAATTCGCCTCTTACCCTCAGGATAGGTAGACAAGGTGCATACAGGCACAACTGATGCAAATAGAAATTTGGCCATAAGACTGCACCTCCTTAACTGGACAAGCCAGAATTTGAATAAACAGTATTCTTGCTAAGAGGATACTAGAAGATACGTGTTTTTGTCAATGCACGCACGCCATCATTCTTGATAATCTTGGCAGAGATTTTCAAAAGTCCCAAAAAACCTTGACAGAGGGCAAACTTTGTTGTATTCTAAGGCAACGTTGACGCGGGATAGAGCAGTGGTTAGCTCGTCGGGCTCATAACCCGGAGGTCACAGGTTCGAATCCTGTTCCCGCTACTACAACAATCCTTCTTGTCTTTTCCGACGCGGGATAGAGCAGTGGTTAGCTCGTCGGGCTCATAACCCGGAGGTCGCAGGTTCGAATCCTGTTCCCGCTACCACGATATTCCTTCTTACTTTTTCCAACGCGGGATAGAGCAGTGGTTAGCTCGTCGGGCTCATAACCCGGAGGTCACAGGTTCGAATCCTGTTCCCGCTACCAGTTAGTGTCCACAATCGGTTTTGAAGCTGGTTGTGGGCACTTTTATTTTTTGCTTTCTACAACAAAGAGAACCTTTCTCTGTTTATGAAAGCAAAAAGGGATTTATTGGCAGATACAATCTGTTGTTTCTGAAAAACGTCCCATTAGTGCTTTAGCTTTGAGGATTTGGCCCGCATCATGGGTCCAGTCCTCTTTGTTGCGCTCGTCAGTTTGGATTGGGGTTTCCATCAGCACGGCTACATGGTCCAGACGGGGATCGCGTAATAATGTTTGTAATCCCTCTGCGCCGATAATACCTTCGCCAAGGCGTTTGTGAGCATCACGGTGACTGCCCAGAGCCCTGGCGGTATCGTTGAGATGGATGACCTTGAGACAGGCCAGACCAAAGGTATCCTCACAGTTTTGTAGCACCTGCAAGGTAGAATGGCGACTGGAAATATCGTAGCCCGCTCCCCATAGGTGAGCCGTATCAAGACAAACGCCCAGACGATCCTGATAGTGAGGAAGTTGAGCAAGGATCGCGGCTAGTTGCTCGAAGCTATGACCAAGGGAGTTGCCCGCACCAACATCATTCTCTAAGAGAAGCATGACTTGGGAAGGCGATTCGTGCAAGACTTTCTCGATGCCCTGGGCAACCCGAGCCAGTCCAGTTGCAACACCAGCTCCACGATGGCTTCCAGTGTGGAAAACGACGTATTTTGCTCCAAGCAGTGCTCCGCGTTGCATCGTCCAAGTCAGCAAGGAGACAGATTTCTGCCAGATCTCGTCGTCAAGGGTGCCAAGATTGATTAGATAAGGTGCATGAATGACCACAGGATCAAGTTCGCATGCCCGAGCAGCTTGTGCAAAGGCAGCACAACCTTTTTCGTCATCGGCAGGGGGACGCCAGCCTGTTGGATTACTGACAAAAATCTGGATGGCCTCACAACCAATCTGCTGCGCGATTTCCGCAGCTCTGACCATTTTAGAGTGTGTGGGAATGTGACGACCGATACGCATAAAATTAGTGTTCCTCTGGATAGTTTGTATTTGTTTCTAAGGCTATGGACAATCTGTTTGCATTTTCTACTAGTGCCTAGGGAGATGGCTCGGTACTAGTCGATTGTTCCTCAAGAGTAATACCGGGCAGTTGATCTAGAGATGTCAGACCAAATTGCTGGAGAAACTCAGCCGTCGTGGCAAAGAGTGCTGGACGTCCAACCGTCTGAGCACGTCCCACTTCGACAACTAGACCATGCTGGAGCAAACTTGCCAGAGCACGATCACTATTCACACCACGAATAGCCTCGATCTGACTGCGTGTAAGCGGCTGGCGATAAGCAATCACAGCAAGTGTCTCAAGAGCCGCTGATGTCAGCTTGGCGGTTATGGGCAAGCCAAGTAGAGCTGCAACATAGCGTGCATTCTCTGGAGCAGTCACTAACTGCACCTTCTCACCCAGAGTCTGTAGACGGATACCTCGTGCCTGACTGTCTAGATGGTATTTGAGAGCATGCAATGCATTGCTCAAATGCTGATCGTCAACGTCTAGCAATTTACGCAGCTCAGTCCGCCCTAAAGGACGTCCCGAGACAAAAAGGAGGCTTTCAATTGCTGCTTCAAGTTGTCTATCGGAACCAGAGATTGGTAATTGGACATCCCGTACATTTTGTTCCATCGCGGGAATAAGTATAGCATATTTTAGGCAACGGTAACCTGCTTCCTAGCAGGATTCAATATGAGGTGACCACACATACTTCCTAATTATCGTATTTTTAACTAATTCCACATTTTTTATTTATTTAACCGCCCGTAAAACAGGTTATTAATGGATTTTTTTGACCGCTTTTAATTATATGAAGCTTTTTAACTAGTTCTATATTATTTGGAATTTTGAATCGTTGTTCTTTAAATCTCTGCAAAACAAAGTTATTAAGAGATTTTTGCCCCTTTTCA
>CBJMBI010000394.1:0-4256 GCA_966427955.1 uncultured Ktedonobacterales bacterium | reverse complement strand
CTGAGAATTATACACATTTAACAAAGTGATTTGGCAAAGCGGCTCAAGGAGTTGTCTGAGAAAGAAGAGCTTACAAACATTTGCTTGGAAGCTCAGGCTTGTCAGGCCGCCTCAGATGTCACCTCTCATCTGCCTCTGTTAAATGTGTATAAAAGGACAGGGTAAAAGCCTTGGGGCTTTTTTGTTGCTCCAAAACTTTTCCCTCTATCCCACTATTCATTGCCATTACTTTGAGTCATTATTGTTATGACAACTTCTGTTGATTTCATATTAATGAAATCTATGCAAAATGAGGATCTGTAATGAATAATCCAGAGAAATTGAAAGAAATACATAAAGCAAACAATACTTTGAATAAGAGGAATTATCACGACTTTGCTGCAGGACGCATACCAGGGAATAATCCTGCTAGGAATGATGCCAAACGACCTCCTATCGATGTCAACGTCCCTCCTCCAACTCATGAGTCCGATCTCGAAATGCCCACGACAGAGAAGCCTCATCCACCTGAGCAAGAACAGATGAAAAATCTGGTGAATGATATGGAAATTAAAACATTGATAGATCTAAAAAATACAATTTTAGGTTTAAAAAACTTTAAAGTATCTTGGGCGCAAACTAATCATAATACATGTCTCTCACTGCGTCAAGATATCACTGCACTCATTGATTTTAAAAGGAATGATGTATCTGAAGGTAATGTATCAGAGGCAATGAAGCGAATTATCACCGTAGTTAAAGAGATACCTACATCAAGTCCTCATATAGGAGGCTTTTTAAGCGAAATTAAACGGATAAGGCAGGTTGATGACACTGACTCCTCTTCACATTGGGATAAAGCTGAACGGGTACCGCAACGTGATCACGTTCAATCTGGATCATCTTCGAATAGCCAAAAAGAGCAAATTGGACATATTTCCCTTGAAGAAGGAGCCGTTAAATCTTTAAAGGAATTGGAGGTTATATCCGTTAAAAGATCAATAAATCATAAAAACAGTAAAAATATAATATATTGGAAAAATATACGGGATAAAATTGGCGATGTTTTAGCTAAAGACTTTTTAAAACAAGATTATACAAATGATATTAAAGAATTAAAAGATATAATGAAAGGAGATAATGCCATACTGTCGATGAAAAAGCTTTACGAAGAGAAATTGCAATCCTTCTTCCCTGATCTTTAGCCATCGCAAGAGTCAGCTTGACAGCCCTCCCCCCCCACTTGTGTATAAATATTGATAATCCGAATACGTTTCAGTTATTGACGAAGCCCGAAAGGGAGTAGGATTAGCCAGTCGAAAGACGGGGTGATTAGTTCTATACAATCTAATCTAAAAATATCCATTCTAGGGAAAAGCTATACGATTTCCCACGGTTGGCAACATGTGCCCATCCATTTGGTGAGTTATAAGCTTGGTCTGGATCAGCTCGCGAGAAGCACGACGAGTGGCTTTCGTCATAGCCCCTATCGTCTGGTGCAGGAAGTACTGAATCGCTTGTCGGAGCATTTATGGGGCATGATCTCCAATGGTCTGAGTCTGCGGCTGCTACGCAAAAATGTGAGTTTGACGCGGCAGGCCTATATGGAGTTTGATCTGGAAGCGATGATGCAGGGTGAGTTCTATGCCGACTGTGTGCTCTTCTGGCTGCTGTATCACCAGTCCCGTATGGAGGCCGAGCGAGCCCATGGAGGATCAGCGGTAGGCAATGGGTGAGAGCCATATTGTCCGTAATAGTGGACGTTACCCATTATGTGGCCGGGGAGATGTGAATACCTATGCTGTGTTTGCGGAGAATATGAGGCTGATCGTCAATTCTCATGGACGTGTTGGCTGCATTGTGCCATCTGGTATTGGTAGTGACGATACAACGAAGTTCTTTTTCCGCGATCTCATGGAAACGCATAGATTAGTAAGCCTCTATAGTTTTGAGGATGAAGAGTTTATCTTTCCAGCAGTGCATCATGCTACCAATGGGATGAGGAGCGGCGTTTCCTGTTGCGCTGTGAGCTGGATGCGGCCTATATGGGGTCCCGACATAATTTCCCCGATAGATTCCGCTAAGGACAAGCTACCAGTAAGAAGGTCCTGAAGGATTCCGCTAAGCTTGCCAGGACCATGAGAGTATGATAAGAAAGACGCATTCTTGCTGATAAATTTGGAGTGCGTCCCCATGACCCATAAAAAAGTCCCAACCTATCTGACTGATGAGCAGCGTCAGATCATGATGGAGATCCCGACAGACCTTGATGATCGGGATCTCGCGCGTTATTACACTCTGACCGCAGAAGAGTTAGAGCTGGTCAATCACCGTAGGCGTCCAGTCAATCGCTTTGGTTTCGCCGTTCAGCTTGCGCTTCTGCATTTTCCAGGTCGCCCTTTGGCTGAATATAGCAATCAGAAGCAGGTACCGCGAGCAATCTTGACGAGCATTGCGCAACAAATCAACCTGCCGATCAGCGCGTTCGTAGAGTATGGTAATCGCCCTGGAACGCTCTATGAGCATATCGATGAGATCTGCAAGGAGTGTGGCTATCGTCGATGCGGATGGCGAGAATATCTGGCCGCTGCCCGATTTCTTCTGCCTCATGCATTAGAGAGTGATCGCGCGGTTCCCCTTATCGAGCAAGCCTTCGAGTTTTTCCGCAATGAGCGTATCCTGCCACCCACACTGATCCAGACAGAAAAATTGGTCTGGATCGTTCTGCGTCTGGCAGAAGATCATCTCTATACTGTCCTCACCTCACGGCTCACGCCAGAGCAGAAACAGCGACTGGATGGCCTCCTGCACAACGAGACCAGGCTTGGGGGACATACCCGATTAGCCTGGTTGAGAGCAACTACGGGAGATCCTTCCCCAAAGAGCATCAACAAAATCGTTGAGCGTCTTCTTTTCATTCGGGAACTGGACCTGCCCTCAGTGCCCACCACGCTGCATCAGAATCGTGTGCTGCATCTGGCACGCAAATGCAGCAAGCTTTCCGCACAGCCTTTGCTCAAAATAACATCGAGGAAGCGGCGATATAGCTTGTTACTGACCTACTTACATGAGTTATCACAAGATCTCACAGACTTGGCGTTGGACCAGTTTGATAAACTGCTCGCCGATCTGTTACGCAAGGGTGAGAGAAAACAGGACAAGCATATACGAGTGAATGCTCGCAAAATCAACGCTCACCTCACGGTCCTTACGCGTGCCGCAGAGGCATTCCTGCAAAGCTGTGAGGAGGGCAATGACATCAAAGAGGCTGTACTGGCGCGGGTGCCAGCCATCGTCCTTCAACAAACCGTCACCTCCGCCAAAGCGCTGCTACGACCAGAAGACTTTGACTCCCTAGATCTGATTGAGACTCGCTATGTGCCGATGCGTAAGAGCCTGTTCACGTTGTATCAGGCGCTTGATTTTCAGCCAGGACCCTCCGGGGCACCCGCGATCCAGGCTCTGGATCACGCCGCTCGTTTACAGAAGTCTCGGAAACGGGTGACGGGAGTAGAGCAGCGGGTGGGAAAGCAGACAGTGGCGACCCCGCTCTCGCATCTCACAGACAAGTGGAAGAAGCATGTCATTCTTGGAGACGAAATTGCGCCCAATCAGTATGAAGCAGCGGCCTTTGAAGCGCTCAATGCTCGACTCCACTCTGGAGATGTGGCGGTTGGCGGGTCGCGGCGGCACCAGCCTTTTGAGGATTACCTCTTGCCGAAACAGGAATTTGCGCAGCTCGTCGGGAAAAAACAGACGAGGTTGGCGGTACAGGGGACTGCCGAGTACTACCTGGAGCAAAAACAACAGGAAATTGTCGAGAAGCTCTCGCGTCTGCGGAAGTCGATTGGTGTAGTGCCTGGGAGTCTTCGCCTGGATGAGCATGGCAAGCTTCAACTCCCATCTTTAGAAAAAGCAGTCCCAGAGCAGGCAGAGTATCACAGCTGCCGTTTGTCAACGTTCCTGCCACGTATTCCCCTTGCGGATCTGTTGCTTGAAGTAGATAACTGGACCGGCTTTTTGCGCCATCTGACCCATCTGAGCACTGGCATGGCAACCACAGGCTCTCAGCGATTGATCCTGGTCGCCGGGCTGATGGGAATGGGAATGAATTATGGCCTCTCCAAAATGGCGGATTCCTGTCCCTACAGCTATCGTCAACTCTCCTGGTCGGTTGACTGGCATATCCGCGAGGAGACCCTGCTGACAGCCCTAGCAGCCCCTCTCTCCCCGACAGAAAATGTGTTCTAGATCTTCAGAAGAAAAACAGGGAGGAA
>CBJMBI010000393.1:0-4266 GCA_966427955.1 uncultured Ktedonobacterales bacterium | reverse complement strand
CTCTGTCTTTAGTAGCTTCGCTCAGCTTAATACCCATTACATCCAAGACCGTACTCTTGTTCATTTCGCTAAGCTTCGCGGTTAACTCTTCCTGAGGAAACGCCATGGATCTTATTTCTCCTTTTCAACTTCAACAAACGTGTACTCTTATTATAATTTTTAACTCCTATTCTATATCAGATGATATGACAAGTCTATAGAGTCTATCTATAGGAAATGATGCATCTATACTTTTCAATTCTACTGTATCTCCTTTTTTATAGAAGTGATAGAGCCACATTGCACCTTTTCTTGAGAACACTTCTACCCGTTGAATATCTTGACTAATCATAACATACTCTTGAATAGAGGGCCATTCCAGATACTCAAAACGTTTCCTTTCACGATCCTCGTTTTCTGTTGCAGGGGATAATACCTCTATAATTAGAAAAGGATGCTCAATATAATGCTTGACCTCTTCTATATCCTGCGGATCACAACTCACAGATACATCCGGCAGTCGACAGGAATCGTGTAGACGTACAGTCATATCAGAATTAAATACCGCACAATTACTACATCCCTTTTCATCCAGGAGTTGCCTCACGAGAAACATAGCATTTCCTGCAATGATTGAATGCCGATTTGAGCCTCCAGCTAATGCATACATACGACCACAACAATATTCATACTTTTGGTCCAAGGACTCCCGATCTAGAGCTAGAAAGTCCTCTAAAGACATCCAATTATCTCTCCGTGCTACCATACTCACATTTCGCCTCTCTCTTACATAACATCGCCCTTACTCTATGCAAGAATAAACCAGAAATTCTTTTGTGTCAATCCTATCTAACAGTTGGTTCTTCTTGTACAATCTCAGGTTTGATATGTGCAGCTGTGCGCCAGAACAGCCAAAAACCAACGTAGAAAGCAACAACCCACATCACAACTGTGACTAGAGTGGCAACCAATCCATTGTTCCACTCTTGGTATGCAGTATGACTTAGCCCACCCCAGACATCACGTATAATGCAAAACAATGGCACTCCGATCAGTAGCAAAAGTGAAAACCAACGTGATCGTCCATGCTTGAAACGCCAGATCAAGAGATACGTGAGACTACCAAAAATGAGAGCAGGAGAAATATAAAATGGCAGAGGCACATGCAAGACTAACTCTTTAAGGTTATAATACCACCAGTGAGCATAGTATGCTACACTATCAACAAGCAAATTGACTAGGCCCACAACTATCCCGCCAAGCAGAGAAGCCAGCAAGACCCTCTTCGGAGGACGGATAAATAGCAGAAAACCCAGATAAATTATAAGCAGAAAAGGAACAGTAAGAAACAAAAAAGCTCCTACAGTAGATTCTGTCGGAAAAAGATATGGCATAGAAACAACCCCTTTGCAAATACTCTCGACTGAATGTCATTTTACCACCAAGGAAAGGATACTCTTATGAATATCATACCGCTACGTGTCGCACTTGCCCAGGTCAATACAACTGTCGGTGATCTGGAAGGCAACACCCATAAGATTCTCGACTCCATGCAGCAAGCCTATACAGCTGGAGGACATCTAGTCTGTTTCCCAGAACTTGCCTTGCCTGGCTACCCTCCTGAAGATTTACTACTCAAACCGGGATTTGTGGCAGCCAATCTCCGCAAACTTGACGAAATCATTGAGGCAAGTAAAGATTTTCCAGGGCTCACAGCCATCATCGGCTTTGTTGATCGTGACCATGATATCTATAACGCTGCAGCAGTTATCCATGAAGGGAAACTAGCAGGAGTCTATCACAAACATTACCTACCGAACTATGGAGTATTCGATGAGTATCGCTATTTCCAAGCTGGAAACAAGTCTCCCGTTTTCCTCATCCACGGCATTCATGTAGGCATTAATATTTGCGAAGATATCTGGTATCCCACAGGCCCACTTCCACGACAGGCTCATGCTGGTGCCGAGGTCATCATCAATATCAATGGTTCTCCATACTATAGCGGAAAAAGAACTGTTCGTGAAGAGATGATTGCCACACGCGCTGCCGATAATGGATTGATCATTGCCTACCTCAATATGGTAGGAGGACAGGATGAATTGGTCTTTGATGGTGGGAGTATGGTATTTAATGAGCAGGGGCTACTGATTGCACGTGGCAAATATTTCGAGGAAGATATGCTCATTGTAGACCTAGATACTGCTTCTGTATTCCGCTCACGACTGCATGATCCCCGTCGTCGCCAGGAGCGCTGGCGCATCAATATTGATGATGTACCAATTATTCCTGTTGCTACCAGCCCGCTGAAACCACTTAACAATCCTTCTCCAGTCGTCCTAGCAGCACCACAGCGAATAGAACCACATATGGAGCAACTTGCAGAGATTTACGCAGCATTGGTATTGGGTACGCGTGATTATATCCACAAAAATGGATTTAAAGAGGTAGCCATCGGACTCTCTGGTGGGATAGACTCCTCACTAGTAGCTGTGATTGCAGCAGATGCATTAGGATCAGAGAATATTACAGGTATTTCTATGCCTTCCGGCTACTCATCAGAGCACAGTAAGAGTGATGCTCAGCGCCTAGCAGAAAATCTTGGCATTCGTTACCTGACGATCCCTATTGAAGAGACATTCCGCATGTCACTGCACATGATGGAACCTGCATTGGGTAAGGAAGATCCTGGTCTAGCGGCTGAGAATTTGCAGGCTCGTATTCGAGGAAATATCTTGATGACTATCTCTAACAAGTATGGCTCACTTGTACTCACGACCGGCAATAAATCTGAGATGGCGGTTGGTTATAGCACACTCTACGGAGACATGGCTGGCGGTTTCGCTGTCCTGAAGGATGTTTTAAAAACTCTGGTCTACGAACTATGCAAGTATCGCAACACTCTTGGAGATAAACCAGTTATTCCGCAAGAGGTCATTGACAAACCTCCTTCTGCCGAACTACGTCCAGATCAACAAGATACTGATAGTTTGCCACCCTACGACGAACTAGACCCAATTCTACAAGCTTATGTTGAGGATGATCGTAGCTTTGACGAGATGTTGGCTATGGGTTTTAGACGTGAAACGGTTGAACGTGTTATGCGCTTGGTTGATACCAGTGAATACAAGCGTCGCCAGGCACCTCCGGGAGTCAAGATTACCCCACGTGCCTTTGGTCGTGATCGCCGTTTGCCAATTACTAATCGGTATCGCGGCGGGAAGTGACTTTGTAGGCCCTGATCGCTATCACAAAAGAACCCGCCTCTGCGCACAGTCGGTTTGCAGCGGCGGGTTCTTTTGTATCATTTTCCCATATCTCGGACCTCCAGATCGCACCTAAACTCTACTATTAATCGAAGAGGATTACTCATTACTGTATAGTTAATTTCTCCTATGTTTCAGATCACTTCAGATTGTTTCATAAATAGATGTGATACTATCTGATCAGCTCCTATCGATGTAGCTGATAGACATTTTCATATCAAGTCCTCAAGAGTACTGAACATTTGATTGGTCAGAGCCGCTCTCTGAATGGGCACTGATAATCGGGATTTGATATTCAGAGGCTGTGCACAAAGTATCTGGGATCACGCTAGAGGGATTTCAGATACCAATCTTAAAACCTTTTAACATAGCCTCTCAGAGGCCTAGGAGCTATTAAGAAAGGAAAAGCAATTTTGTTTATGCCTTACAAGCATAATATTACACACTATCTTCGTCAGCATCGTGCAGTTAGCATAATTACTGGACATCTTCTTGTGATGACAGTTTGTACTGTTGCGCTATTTGGCAATACCTTAAGCAAATCACTAACCAGTGTCTTCGCTGATCCATCATGTCCAGCAGGCAATCAGGCACACACGGTCATGAGCGGTGAGACCCTGGGTAGCATTGCAATGAGCCATGGAACCACCTGGCAAGCACTTGCACAATACAACAATATCGCCAATCCAAATTGGATCTATACAGGCCAGACTATTTGTCTGCCGAATTCTCAGGCCGCTTCGGTGCCATTCAAGGCTCCTTCGGCACAGCCCTATACAACTGCAGCGCCTTCGGATAGCGCTTCGCCAAGAGCCATCATTAATGAGGTATTTGGTGCTGATGCACCCGCAGCATTAAGAATTGCCATGTGCGAATCTTCGCTCAACCCTAATGCTGTCAATAGTACTCCTATTGGTGGTAGTCATGCCAGAGGGCTTTTCCAGATCCTTTATCCAAGCACCTGGAACACCACATCACAAGCAGGAAATTCTCCTTTTGATGCCAGAGCAAATACTATTGC
>CBJMBI010000392.1:0-4280 GCA_966427955.1 uncultured Ktedonobacterales bacterium | reverse complement strand
GAGTCAATAATGGCAGTTCTGGGAAAGGCCAGTGTTCGTTGCCACTCTCGATATACCTCAGTAGAGAGCTTGCCAATCTCATTGCCTCGCTGAGGTTGCCAGCAACGGATTCAACTCGGATGATATTTCGAACCAACTGAAGCCATCGCAATTCTACTAGATTTTGGCCGTATTCATCTCTGAGAATCTGGCATGCCTTGAGAGCAGCTATAACAGATGTGCGAGCCTCATTGTATTCTTTTCTTTTGTATTGCAGGTAAGCATCAGCAGCAGTTTGATATGATTCTATTGTGATGAGTGCTTCCCTTGAAAGATTGGTTTCAACAGAGATTTCCCGGGCTGCATCGAGAGCCTTGCCCCCATTCTGAATATCGCCACTTTTAGCCAACGTCACTCCACGTCCCTGAAGTTCTGCAGCCTTAAACAGAATGGAGGTTTCAAAGGATGAAAGACGTTTTGCCAGTTGCTGTAAATACTGGTCAAGGTATTGCTGATTAGTCTTTATCCTTAATGCGCTAGCTCTAGACTGTCCATGTTGATAGGAGGAAATGGTTTTTGAAACAAGATCGTGCAAATCCGCATTATTGTTTTCTGCAGCAGATGAAACCATAGTATTATATTACCCCCATTCAATAAAAAGTATCTATTTTATATTCCTAATCCAATCAAAAGCGGTATGCTAAAGAGCATTTCTTGCGTAAGCAAAGGCCGAGCCAGAAAGTGTGCTACACAGTTGTGCAACCAATCATCAAATCAGCCGTAGCTTTAAATGCATTTTATACAAAAACAATATACTATATTCTATAAATGCTCCAATAGTACTTTTAACCACTTCTCATCTGAACCTGTCTAGACAGTGGCTGAATGTGCTAGTGTTTTTCCCCTTGGAAGCGATTTACTTTACTAAGGAAACAATATACTATTCGCTTGTCAATATTCTATCGATCCTATAATAGAATATTGCTCTGAGAAAGTCAAGAACAACTCTTTGGACAAGAAGTCTCTCTAGAAAAAGGATGTGCCATTCATCCCCCAAGCTTGCGAGTTGGGGAACTTCTAGCGCGGGAGCAAGAAGATGAGACAAACAAGTCCTCAAATTATGTGCAATCAGTACATAATTGCACGTGGGGGTCTGCTTTCACGTCATTTGCCCTCTGTCAGACTTGCAATTGTGACATAAGTTGAGTATACTTGACACGAGTTACATATCTAACAAATCTTGCTAGAGAATTTCTTTCTCCTTGGAAAGGAGGAATGTGGAGAAGGACATGTTGAGCTGATGATTCTTACTATCTGTTCACTTTAATGCGTTATTTTGTAATAATCTTTTTTCACTATTAAACGTTACTATTAAAACAAAAAAGGATATTACTATGACAACCGCTCATACTTTGAACGAGTTTGCGCCATTGAGAGAAGACGGAGAGTTCCCTCTCCGTCTGCAGGCATGCAAAGACGAGACCTTTCGAGAAGCACTGATTGCTGATCCAAAGGGTCTCATTCAATGGCTCATCCCCCAATGTTTTCCTCGTGGTAAGATGTCCAAACAGATGACCGACAAATGGATCGAGGAAGATCAATCCACTCACTGCATCATTGTACCCGCACTACCAGATGAGTTTCTGGTTCCTGAAGAACAAGAGTTAGATCTCATTGCCAATATGGGTTGCAGAGACCAGACATTGAAGGGACTTACTGACCTTTGCTTTAGAGGAGACAGTCAAGTGTTCGGGTGAGCACGATCTCGGATGACAACAGAGCAAGTATGATAATGATGAGTCCCATTCGTCTGAGTGTAGAAAAATCCGCGACCTCATGAGGGACCAAGCCCAGTTAAAAGCCTGAGAGAGATGCACAAAGTCTTGCCCACATGGAGAGTGTGACATCCATCCAAGGAAATCTGCTGTTGAAGGAAAAAAGCTATTTTCTGTTAATAAGTGGTATTTTGTGCCTTTACTGATAATTATCTCTTGAACAGATCTAGTAGATGAAAAAGTGAGAATCTATGATAGTCTCAGAGGAGGAATATATGGTTTTGAATATCTCTTCGAAACAACAAATCTTGGCAACGATTGCGGCTCGTGCCACTACTCCGCCTGAACGGTTTCAAGCTGGCTACGTAGTCAACGACGATCCTGATGATTATACAGTGGATGCTCGTAAAAAACGTCTGTATGAATTATTAGGAGTCACAGATGATGCTGTAATCAAACGCCTTTTTGCTCCGTCTCTTCCCGATCTGCGGTACATTTTAGGGACGGTCTCTTCATCGCATCTGGAAGAGAGTTCCCAGCAGTTGCACTGGATTGAGACATTAGAACAGATCATTGATGCAACCTCATCTCCTCTTGTATCTGATCGGTGTCTGGATGCGACATCACCGATTCCTTTTGAGGAACTCCTTGTACCGTTTGTGCAATATGCACGTGATCAGCTACAGAGACGAGCAGCGGGATCTTATGCGTGCCTGTCAGAGCAGGTACACATCCATCTGGAACGCTGGCTCTTACAGTCTCTTGCTGAACTCTCGGGACAAGCCTTCCTATGCGAATTCTCGATCTTGCGCATGGAGTCCTTGCCCTTCTTCCAGCAATTGTATGAGGATAACACTCATCGCAACCTCTATGAGCGTTTCATTGATGGCTATCGCGGTGAACAGATCTGGTCCTTCTTTCTGGAGTACAGTGTCCTGGCTCGTTTGCTTGTTCTCCGAGTGGACCAATGGGGAGATGCCTGTCAGGAATTGCTGCTGCGTTTGCAAACGGATCAAGAAGCCATTGCGGAAATCTTCTTTGAGAGGAGGACCTTAGGTCCTATAGTCGACATCAAGGCCGGATGTTCTGATCCACATCGGCATGGCCGCACCGTTTTTCTGCTCACCTTCGACTCAGGGGACAAGTTGGTCTACAAACCCAGAGATATGAGTGTGGATCGGGCCTTCTCTGATCTGCTGGCTTGGGTCAATGCTCGTGGTATTTCCCCCATCTTGAAGGTTTCTCGTATCCTGGATCGCACAACGTATGGCTGGATGGAATATATCCCATCTCTGCCCTGTCAGAGTCAACGGGAGGTGGAACGCTACTATCAGAGAGTAGGGATGTTGCTATGTCTGCTCTACCTGTTAGGTGGCACAGATATGCACCAACAGAATCTGATTGCTTGTGGGGAGATGCCAGTGCTCATTGACCTGGAAATGGTCATTCATCCTGGCTCTCTCAACTTCTCGCTGCTGGATTCCCCACTGCCGCACAGCTTTGATGCTACCCAGCGTATGGCCATTCACTCGGGACTTCTGCCAGATACGTTCCTTGACATGGGGGGGCAGTTTGCCATTGATATCAGTGCCCTTGGAGGAGGGCAGGAACAAGAGAGCCCCAGAGCAGTCTCCCAGTGGAAGTATATCAACACGAATGCGATGGTCTTCTGCACAGAGGTGGTGCGTAGAGAAGAGAAATCACTGCCCAATCGGGTCAAGCTGCATGACCGCATCCTTCACCCCCAGGACTACCAAGCAGAGATCCTCGAGGGTTTTCGTCGTCTCTATCATGTGCTGACCGAGCAGCGAGCAGGACTGCTTGCTCCTGAAGGGCCTCTTGCCTCTTTTGCGGGCTGTCCCATTCGTTATATCATACGCGCTACCAGTACCTATGGATCTATGCTTGACCGACTTTGCTCTCCTATCTTTCTGCGCGATGGGGCTGATCGCTGGATCGAGATGCAGTTCTTGAGGCGTCCCTTACTCAATGCGACGACACCTTCATGGGTCTCAACACTGCCTGAGGCCGAACTGGCTGGCCTTGAACGGCTTGATTTTCCCTGGTTTGGGACCCAGACGGATAGCTGTGATCTGCTGACCGATACAGGAGTCGTGCTGCCAAACCTGTTTGCGCTCTCCGCTCTTGAACAGGCGCGGCTGCATCTCTCCCTCTTTGATGAAGAGGATTGCAACCGTCAGGTCAATCTCATTCGTGCCACCTTCTTGAGCTTCCCCTCGGTCGCTCCTCTTGCTACACTTGCCACAGAAGAGTTACCTGCTGCTAAGAGTTTGGATGAGGAAGCCATCCTTCCATCAGACGAGCTGCTCACTGTCGCGCAGAAGCTAGCCCGAGACCTTATCGACGGTTCGGTTTGCAATGGATCTGGGGACATGACCTGGATTGGTTTTCACCACAAACCTGCCATAGCAGGCTATCAACTGCTTCCCCTTGGTTTTGATCTCTACGATGGTACCAGTGGCATTGCCTTGTTCCTGGCTGCGTTGGCATGGCTGACAGGTGAGA
>CBJMBI010000391.1:0-4282 GCA_966427955.1 uncultured Ktedonobacterales bacterium | reverse complement strand
TTGCCGAGTCAATCGTGATGTGGCAGTTGTGACTATGACTGTGCAAATTAACGAACCGGAAGTATTAAATTATCTTTTTACTCGTCTGGAAAAGATCAAAGGGGTAACTTCTGTGGCACGCGATTTTGGTGGGAGAAGGTCTTGATCTGCTAAGGGAAGCCTGAATTGCCCATTTTTTCCTCGACAAAATCTTTTCGGTGGAGTATAGTTGAGGGGGAGATGAGTGTAATTCATTCGCTCGGAACTGTGCAAGCGACAGGAACGGTGGCCTAACAGGAGTCGTTATGGAACAGTCAACTTTGGACAAAATAATACAGCAAATTATCCCAGTGCTTAAGCAGGCAGAAGTAAGAAAAGCTGCGCTTTTTGGTTCGTATGTAAGGGGAGATAACAACGAAGATAGTGATGTTGATATTCTTGTTGATCTTCCCCGAGAAAAAACGCTTCTTGACTTAGTTGGGTTAAAGCAAGACCTTGAAGAAGTACTACAAAGGAAGGTCGATGTCGTTGAGTATGGGGGAATTCATCCCCTTTTGAAGGACTCTATTCTAGCATCGCAGTATCCAGTACTATGAACACATCACAGAAGAGCGACACAGTACAGCCTGTAATTAACAAGCTCGTAGAGCACATCAGTACATTCCCAAGCGTGCAAAAAATCATTCTTTTCGGTTCACGAGCAAAAGGTACACATACCACTTTTTCTGACATTGATATCGCAGTAGCAGGAGTTAAGGATCGCGGGGAATGGCTCCATATCCTTAGTCTAGCAGATGTGGAGGACAATCGAGTGCCTACTCTCCTAAAAATTGACTTAGTGCAGCTTGAGCGTGTTGACCCAGCGGTACAACAAAGCATCATGGAAGAGGGGCGGATACTATATGAGCGGTCCTAGGCTAGTCCAGGCGTTTGCCAAGTTTACTCATGCATTGGCTAATCTGGAACGTACTATGACGTTGCCAGAAGATAACGAGGATTACCGTAACTCTGCAATTCTAGCGTTCCTGCTTACACAGGAAGCGGCATGGAAAGCCATCAAGTGGGTATTGAAGGATAAGATAGCCATTGAAGTAGCTGGACCTAAGCCCGTGCTCCAGCAAGCTTTTTTACAGGGCTGGCTTGGCGATGATGATAGAGTATGGCTTAGTATGGCAGAAGACCGTAACCTTGTAGCACATACCTATGACGCAGAGCAGGCACTAGAGATTTATCACCGCGTCAAAGACTATGTCATTGCACTTCGCAAGGTACATGACCTGTTGATAGAGAAATATCCCGACCTATTGATGACCCCCAACTGACAGATGGACAAAGACCTCCAGCAGGATACCCTGAGAATGTACCCTGCTGGAGGTCTTTATTTATAGTATTTTGAGAGCGCAACTAGCTACGTAAGCGTTCAAGAACAGGAGGTTGACGCAGTTTGGCCAGAGCACCAGCCTCAATCTGGCGTACCCGTTCGCGAGTAATGCCTAGCTCACGACCGACTTGCTCAAGTGGGTGAGCCTGTCCATTGCCCAAGCCAAAACGCAGTTGCAGAACAAGCTGCTCACGTGGAGTAAGAACTGATTCTAGGACGCGTTGTACTTCGTCTTTAAGCGTTTGCGTGGTGGCGAGGTCTTCCGGCGAAGCCGATTCGGTGTCGGCGAGAACATCACCTAACTCTTGCTCCTCATCTTCACCAACTGGCAATTCCAACGAAACAGGTGCACCGGGGGCAGACTGCAACTCAACCATACGTATAGGATCTAAGCCAGTTGCTTCGGCTAGCTCTAGCTCTGTTGGTTCACGTCCCAACTCCTGCAACAGGCGTTGACGTTCGCGACGAATACGGTTAAGAGCAGTATTGACATAGACGGGAAGACGGATGGTGCGACCTTTATCGGCAACGGCGCGGCTGATAGCCTGACGAATCCACCAAGTTGCATGAGTAGAAAACCGATGGCCGCGTCGCCAATCATAGCGCTGGACAGCACGAATCAAACCGATATTTCCCTCTTGGATCAAGTCCAGCAAAGTCAGTCCACGGCCAACATAACGCTTGGCAATGCTAACGACAAGGCGAAGATTTGCGAGGATAAATTGTTTCATCGCCTCGCGATCTCCAGCTTCTATATTTTGAGCCAGCTCAATCTCGCGGTCATGCGTGATCATCGGAACCCGCCCGATTTCACGCAGGTATGTCATAACTGCATCTGATTCACCAGCATCAGCAGGGTTGATGGTATTTTCATCTTGATCTTCTGAACGACGGCGTCGTATAGAGGTGCGACGTGTAGGATGTTCTTCTGGGGCTGCCATTGTTGGGAGGTGGAGAAGAGCATCAACCTCTAGCTCAGAAGTAGGCAGATGACTGAGGTCTTCATGAATATCGCTAATTTCTTCCATCTCAAGCGGCCCCGAGCTGAGATCTCCCAAATCTTCCTCCAACTCTTGCTCATCTTTAGCTGGACCCATCTCATTCTCTGGCGTATAATCAGTATCCTTCGAAAGCAGCTGTTCAACAACACCGAGCGGCTTCTCCGGATCAGAATTTTTTATTGTATTTAGTGTAAGCGTTGTTCCCATCATGGCACGCTTTGTGTCTATCATTGTGCGCCCTCCAGGAAAAGTAGTATATCCTAAGCAGCAAGATATCTGTTCATCAGTATGGTCCTACACTCAGGGAAATTGGGCCTGCATTAGACCTTTCTGTCCGAGCGCCGAGTAAGAGGAATTCAACGACATGTATCCTGTCTCTTCTAGAAAGTATGTTTATCAAGTTGGAAATTATTCCTATTCCAATTATAACGCATGTCCTCCTTTCATTCTAGTCCCTGAGGGTCGGATTTTCTAGAGATTCTTTGGTAATTAGCTAAGTCAAATCTAAATTGCCTTTCCCTTTTATACGTTTTAATAGGACCTGAGGTGGCAAGATATCTAGCTTTTTTATGATTTTCATATTGATTTTAACAGAAGTTGGTCTGTACACATAGGAGAAAAGAGGGACAGTTTTGCGTTTTGTCAGGATTGCTTGACGTATGTATGCCTATTCCCTACAATAGGGCGCATGATGAATGATCATACTTCCATTTTAAATGTCAATATCAAAAGAGTCGATCCGGAATTGCCGCTACCCACGTATGCTACTATGGGGTCAGTGGGTTTCGATCTGATCTGTCGTGAAGATACTGAGATTGCACCGAGTGGATTGGCTCGTGTTCCTAGTAATGTCATCGTAGAGACTCCTCCAGGCTATATGTTGCTTCTGACAATGCGCAGCAGTACGGCTAAGCGTAAGGGGCTCTTAATACCAAACGGTGTGGGAGTTATTGACCAAGATTACTGTGGTGAAGGTGATGAACTGATGGTGTCGGTCTATAATTTCCGTCATGAAACTGTTTCTGTGTTACGTGGTGAACGTATCGCGCAGGGAATATTTGTTCCAATCGTGCGCGTTTCATGGAATGAGGTGGAGCGAGTAGGTTCTGGGCGTGGAGGGTTTGGAAGTACAGGAGCATAGTCATGCTGTTGCCAGATTATTATAGCATTCTTGAAGTTCCGATGAGTGCTTCTCCCGAGCAAATCAAGCGATCTTACCGCCGTCTTGTGCGTCTCTATCATCCTGATGTGAATAAAGGTTATGAGGAGATCCATATCAAGCAGCTCAATGAGGCCTATGCTGTGCTGAGTGATCCCATGAAACGTGCTGCTTATGATATCGAGTACCTAGAACAATTACGTCATCGCGTTATGCTCGAGACAATCTGGCTTCAGCAGAAAAAGGCTAAACAAGAACAGCAAATGACTTGGCGTCAGGGCATGATTGGTTTTGTTCGTGAATTGAAAAAGGGTTTACGGGATGGATGAAAATCCTTCCGGTCTATTTCTCCTCTTCCTGGCGGCGTGCCTGTAGAAATCCGAGAAACAGTGAACCTAGTAGGACACTGACCAGGATGATTTCCATGGTGCTGAAAGTCTTTTTTTTCTCCATGGTGCTCCTTCTTTCTTAGTTCTTTACCCACAACTCTGCCTTGGTTCCATAGTGGTTGGCAAGGTGAAAGTGTTGCTGTACCCAATTGTAGAATGATGGTTGCATTAAGTCAAGGCGGTCGTTATAAAAAAGGACGGCCTGCACTTGTGGTTGCAATGCTGCCTGTATTAACTGTTGTGTTGTGACATAGCCTGTGAAGATGCGTACGTTTGAGGTATCAACGAGACTAGCAGGTGTGCTACGACCTGCTAGCGCTACAATAAACTGGGCATCTGTAATCACTAGTTGATCTGGCTTGGTAACTCGTTG
>CBJMBI010000390.1:0-4289 GCA_966427955.1 uncultured Ktedonobacterales bacterium | reverse complement strand
GATTAGCCAAGATAGCGATATGCACGACTAACGCGACGCCACTCGACTTCACGGCCACGCACAGGACGCTCCTCGTCAATGGCTTCTAGTTTGTTAGTCGCAAGGAAACGTCGTCGCAAGCTAGAGAGATCTATTTGTTCATCGGACGGAAGAAATGCACGATAGAGCAACGTTGCCTCAGCGAGCGTCAATATCCCATCTCCAACCACAGGCTCCTTCACCACACTTAGAGGAAGGGTATCTCGACTTACCGGAGATCCAGCATGATACATATCCCTCTGCCACTGATCCCCCTCAAGTCGAACTTTACTCATTTTGCCCATGTCAGCCAGATAACGCAGGATTACTTCAGGGTCACGCTGAATGTGGGAACGCAACAGATGCAATGCCGAAAGAACTCCGGGGAGAGCCTCCTGAGCAATTGGATAGCGGCCAGATTCAATATCCGCTACAGGTATCCATTTAACATGTAGGCTGGGCACTGACTGCATGTGTAGATTTGGCCGTAGTTCATCACGATTAGCCCTCAAAAGCGCATTATGAATGAGTGAAACTGCCGCTCCTTGCTCTGAGCTACCCCATACTTGGACTTGCTGTTCTTGCCACCCAGCTTTTAACAGCAAAAGCGGCGCATTATCAGGCCACATTAACAGTGCATCAAGCGTGCGTTCTACAGCATCTGTTACCGATTCTGTGCCTAACACCAGCCGCATTGGTGGCCCCCAGGGACCATCACGGAGCAAAACCCAAAGTGACCAGTCACGGATTGCAAATGCAACGACACTGGCAGTCACGATTAAACGACGTGGAATGGCATTACGAGAGGGTCGTGAAGAAATGGATGACCCAGATCTGGGCACTCTGTCCATGCAATTTCCCTCTCGATAATCTATACAAGCCAATGCATAGATAGACTTAATACTACGAACAAATTACACAGGGGCCTGCTTATACTGTAGAGTTTATCTTTATTTACCCCCAACAAACAGGTACTGCTTGTCTAGCTTTCTTTGGATCATACTATGGAATCGAGCTACGGTCAAGAAAACTAGGTATTGTATAACTACTCAGGCTGATAGCAGGTTTGCAAGCCACAATCACAGGGCCGGATCTAACTCATCAGATGCGATCACAAACCCCATCTAACCAGAATAGTACAAGTTCAGGCACTTCTCTAGGGGAATAGAGGGACAATTTTGATGGTACTACTAGAGTTCTCCTCCCAGCAAAAATAGACTATAATAGCCAGTAAAAAGGAGAGAGCAGACATGAAAATATCTGATAACCTAGATAATTATACATCTCATGAACAAGATGATGAAGATTTTGATGATGAGTATGATGAGTTCGCTATGCTGGAACGACTAGAGACGCTACGAGAAGACATGGAAGATCTAGGTGTTACTAGTCTACAAGAACTTATTGAGAGGATTGAAAAACTTCATCGGCAATTGGATGCTGGATAAATCCTAAAATGTAGCTTAGCCAATACCTGCCCACGATGGCTTCAAGTCCTCTAGTACTTCAAAAAGTCGCTCTCTAGCAGTACTTCTAAGCTTACTACTAATGTCTTGAAATGTTGCTGTAGTTTCCCTCTCACAGAACACTTCTTTCAATAATGAATTATGCGCCACCCAGATAAGCTTGGCGTACCAGATCATTGTTCAGAAGATTCTGAGCAGTATCAGTTAGCACAATCTTGCCCGTCTGTAAGACATAGCCACGATCCGCAAGACTCAAAGCCATGGAAGCATTTTGCTCAACGAGAAAGATAGTTACACCCTGTTGCCGAATCTGGAGAATAGTATCAAAAACGGTTTGGACCATCAGAGGAGAGAGGCCCATTGATGGTTCATCCATACATATCATACGTGGGCGAGACATCAAAGCACGTGCCATGGCCAACATTTGTTGCTCACCTCCCGACATCGTACCAGCACTCTGTTTCAGGCGCTCTTTGAGGCGCGGAAAAATCTGACAAACGTAATCCAGATTCTCACGGAATTCTGCCCGACTATTCTTAACGTAAAACCCCATCTCAAGGTTTTCCAGCACAGACATACGCGAGAAAACACGACGAGCCTCAGGTACCAGCACTAAGCCAGATTTCACAATCTCATCGGTTCCCTTGCGTCCAATCGACTGCCCATCAAAGATAATTGAACCACTTTTAGCCCGAACCAGACCAAAGATTGTTTTCATCGTCGTCGTCTTGCCTGCTGCGTTTGCACCTAGCAAACAGACAATTTCACCCACATTAACCTCAAGGGAAATATCCTGCAGTACATGGCTTGGACCATAGTAGGTATTGACATCACTCAGTTGTAACATAGCCGATCCTTTATCTCCCTCTTAATTTGAGCAGATGCATATGAGACGAATGGCTGACGTGTAGATAATGTTCTCTCCATCGACTCTCCCCTTTTCCCCTCAATCGGCGGGACCATACTGCACACTCGTTGGTTTTCCCAGATAAGCAGCAATTACCTCTGGATTATGCCGTACCTGCTCAGGCAAACCCTCTGCAATTGTCCGCCCATGATCAAGCACAATAATATGATCTGAGATGCCCATAGTCACTGTCAGTTTATGTTCAATGAGCAGGATAGTTAGCCCCAACTCGTCGCGCAAGCGCCGTATATACTTCACCGCCTCTACCGTTTCAGCCTCATTCATACCAGCCGTTGGTTCATCTAACAAGAGTAACCGAGGATTGGCAGCCAACGCACGGGCAATTTCAATACGTCGCCGATCAGCATAGGAAAGGTTGATCACATACTCTTCCTGCCGCTCTACCAATGCTGTCCCAAAAAAACTTAACAATTCAATAGCCCGTTTACGAGCCTCAGCCTCCTCCCGCCGTTGTGCAGGAAGACGAAACAGAGAACCAAAGATCCCTGCCTTTAACTGCGTGTGCAACCCAACGAGTACATTCTCAGCCACAGTCATATTATTGAAAAGACGAATATTTTGAAACGTACGAGCTAGACCACGCAAGACGATTTTATCAGGAGAAAGACCAACTAGCGATCGACCAGCCAGACGAATGTCGCCAGAAGTGGGACGATAAATACCCGTAATAAGATTAAAGACCGTGGTTTTTCCCGCACCATTTGGCCCAATAATACTGACTATCTGACCAGGGTAGACCTTAAAGGTTACATCCTCGACTGCTTTGAGTCCCCCAAATTGCTTCGTCACAACATTCAATTCGAGCAAAGGTTCTGCAACCCCTGGCATAGCCGTAGACGTGCTCTGATCAAAACTCATCATTATCTCTCCTTTTCTACCCAATTCACTCAACACGTACTTCTTCTTCAAATCCAGGGGCACCAGGAGGCTCATCTAATGCACCAGATTCGACAGTTTCTTCTGTATCCTGATGCAATTCTCTTCTTCTCCTGGCACTAGGTAGCAATCCTTCAGGACGAAAAATCATGATGACGACGAGCAGCAAGCCAAAGAGGAGGTTACGAATATCCGTAAAATTAAAGGCAGGCAAAAGATGCTTAAAGCTATACAAGAAACTCCCCGGATTTGTTGCGATACTATCAAGCTGTGCCAAGATAAGCTCATTGAGAGAGTAGACAATCACTGCTCCCAAGATCACTCCTGGAATACTTCCCAAGCCACCAATCACGACCATGGCCAGATAAATAAATGAGTCAGTTGAATTAAAATCTCCAGACGCTACAGTACCCAGCTTTGCCGCATGATACACACCTACAACACCAGCAAAGAAAGCTCCTGCTGCAAAGGCAAATAATTTTGTCTTCACAAGATTAATACCCGAAGCAGATGCTGCAATTTCATCTTCACGTATAGCAATCCAAGCACGGCCTAATCGTGAGTCACGTAGACGGAGATTAGCGAAAATAGACAATACAATTAAGGCTAGAATCAAATAATAATATGGAACAGGATTATAGCTAGACCAATCGAGACAGGGGAACCATGATGTGCATGGAGAAAGTGGATGATAAATGCCAGAAATACCATTAGTACCTTGCGTATATTTATCAAGATTCTGGAAAAAGAGAGGAATAATTTCACCAAAGCCTAGCGTAACAATGGCGAGATAATCACCACGCAGGCGCAGCGTAGGCGCTCCTAGGAGCACTCCCCATAAAGCAGCAATAACGGCTCCGACAATTAGCATCGGCCAGAAAAGCCAGGGCCAGATCTGTGGATTAGTTACTATGCCCGTAATGACTGTAAACTGATCTGAACCGATCAACGCCCAGGTATACGTACCCAAAACAAAGAATGCAACATAACCCAGATCCAGT
>CBJMBI010000389.1:0-4308 GCA_966427955.1 uncultured Ktedonobacterales bacterium | reverse complement strand
CCGTATGGAAGCGGAAGAGCACATGCAAACGATTAGTATGCAGGTAGCAGCCCTTAAGGAGAATACTACCGATCGGAATCTTATCCAGAATGTCCGTCGAGCAACACATACCTTAAAGGGTGCAGCGGGTATGATGGATTTCCGTGCTATTGCAGATCTTTGTCATGTTTTTGAGGACCTCCTAGATCTCATTATGGAAGGGTCTATGGGCATCACGCCTGCTGTCCTCAGTATTATTCTGGATACCTCAGAAACCCTTGATCTACTGATTAACAGCAATGAAAATGATGTTTTGGATGGTGAGGCGAAAGTGCGCGCGCTACAAGCACGTTATGTAGATTTGCTTGGTGAGCGTGGCACTGTGCGTGATGTGAATGAGCCTATTGACTTGGATCTAGAGGGGGAGGCTCAGAGTTATGAAAGCTCTCATATCGCAAGTGTGTTTGGTGATGAGCAAGCCGGATCAGATGGTACTAATGTTCCACGAACAGGTCGAAATGATCTGGCCGTGCGTGTTCGTCTCCAGAGGTTGGATGAACTGGTAAATCTATTTGGTGAGCTGTTAGTGAGCCGTAGCGTGCTTGAGGAACGCATTCAGCGTCTAGTCCGGATTGTGGCAGATGTGGCTGTGAGTAGTAACCGATTACGTGATGTTGGCCAAAAGTTAGAGAGTCGCTTTGAAGCGGCAACATTGCCCAGTGGTCGGTCAGTACAGGTTATGCCTGGAGAGGGCAATCAGAATCTTTTGTCTGCTCCGGGGGTAAGGAATACTAAGAATGGCCCTGTACCCGCCCCAGCGCACTTAGCTGAGTTTGACGAACTAGAACTTGACCGCTATACGGAATTTCACCAGTTAGCCCGTGGTCTGAGTGAGGGTATCTCGGACATGGTAACGTTGAGTACTGAGATGGATGCACTCATTCGTGAGGCCGAGGGTGTGTTTGCCCGTGAGAATCGTCTCAGTGCAACATTCCAGGATCGTTTGATGAAGACGCGTTTGGTGCCTCTTTCTCAGTTGACTCCTCGTCTTTATCAAGCGGCGCGTGCTGTGGCGGTCAAGCAAGGCAAAGAGTTAGAGTTTGTACGCGAAGGCGAAACCACAGAAGTTGATCGCACCGTTTTTGAAGAAATTAGTGGACCGCTGTTGCATCTTGTGCGTAATGCTGTCAACCATGCACTAGAGACCCCAGAGGTACGTATCCGAAAAGGGAAATCCCCAGTTGGGCAGGTCAAGTTCTCGGCCTCTTACGAAGGCAATCAGATAGTTATTTCGGTAAGCGATGATGGCAAAGGGCTTGATCGTGAGCATATTCGCCAGACAGCAATTATGCGTGGTATGATCCGCCCTGATCAGCAGCTTACTGAGAAAGATCTTGTATCGTTTATTTTTACCCCTGGCTTCTCTACTGCAGATACAGTGAGTGAGGAAAGTGGGCGCGGTGTGGGCCTAGACGTAGTGGGAGATACTGTTTCACGTCTTAAGGGAACCATTGTAGTTGAGTCGATGCCTGATAAAGGGACGACATTTACCATGATTTTCCCCACTAGTCTAGCAATCCAGCGTGCGATGATGGTGCGGATAAGTAGTCAACAATTTGTAATTCCTACTGTGCATGTGGAGTCGATTGGACGCTTTGACAGCTTTAAGCATGTGACTGTTGCAGGTCGACCTGCTGTGATGGTTCGCAATGAGCCTTATCCTTTGTTAATGTTAGCACAATATCTCTCGTTGCCAGCTCCTCGAACCATTGATGATAAAGCGCAGCTGATTCTGGTCAATGTTAGTGGCCATCGTGTTGCCTTGGTAATTGATGAGATTAAAGGGCAAGCTGACATCGTCATGAAAAATCTTGGGCCTCATTTGCGCCAAGTTCACGGTATTGCTGGAGCAACTGTTCTTGGTAATGGTCAAGTTGTCTTAGTCCTTGAATTGAACAGTTTGCTTAGTACTCGCTTGAAGGGGGCTCCGCATGCTGGGGTAACGGCTCCCACATCTCATGAGACTACTGTTGTGTCGAAGGCAAGTGGTACGGTCAAATATCAATTAGATGTTCCAGCTAGTAGGCCAGGGGTTACTCCTACGGTCCCTGCCTCGCCTGTGCCTTCTGTTCCTGAGCGGGGTAAGCACCTTCTGGTAGTTGATGATAGCCCGAGTGTGCGCCGTGTTGTGACTAATATGCTCAAGCAGCATGGTTGGGAGGTTCAGATGGCTCGTGATGGTGTTGAGGCTCTGGAAATGATTTCTTATGAAACTCCGGCAGCGGTGTTGCTTGATATCGAGATGCCACGTATGGATGGCTATGAATTGATCTCGACGGTGCGTGCCCAGGAGCAATATCGCTCTCTTCCAATGATTGTACTGACCTCACGTGCTGCAGCCAAGCACCAGCAACGTGCAATGTCTCTGGGAGCAAGCGCTTATGTGGTTAAGCCCTATCAAGACGAAGAACTCCTCAATACTATCAATTCGCTAGTCTTTGGTGCTACCACGCGATCTACTCGCTAGAGAGGCATGGCTAGGCGATGGGGGTTAGACGTTCTCTGAGGTCACTTTGCCCTAAGGGCTGGTTGGTTCTGGGTTTAATTCCCTCTCAGCGTGCGATAGCTCTCACAAAAGGTCTGCCAGTTCATTTTCTGTCTTTAGTGTGAGAATGAACTGGCCAAATACCATAACTTGCTGCTATTTTGCAATAAGTTGTTATAGAAGAGACTAATAATCTGTAAAGAGTAATTGGGGCCCATGCCGTCAGAACATTGTGTAAATCGCTGGTATATTCAGCGGCAAATCATTATGGAAGAGATCAATTGGCTAAAAGAGCAACTGAGGCAAATTCCAGAAAATGGCATACAAATTGATGAGACGGAAGACACTAGAATTGCTGAGTTATTGCTGCAATTAGCAAAAGCCCAAGAGAAACTAAGCTCTCTTGGTCCTTGTCCTAGGCCAATGATGGGATAGGAATAGCGGTGTCTCTACCTAATGTCGGTTTCAGGCTGGGACTTTTGTCAGAGTAGCGATGATTTTCTGGCCCATTTCTTGTGTTCCAACGACCTTTGCTCCTACTTCGTATAGATCCTCTGTTCGGTAACCCATGGCAATGGTTTGTTCTACGGCGCTCTCTACGGTAGCTGCCTCCTGAGTTAGACCCAATGAGTAGCGTAGTAAGAGTGCAGCTGATAGGATGGCTGCAATTGGATTAGCCTTATCTTGACCTGCAATATCTGGTGCAGAACCGTGAATAGGCTCATAGAAACCGAAAATGCCATGTTCTGTTCTCTGTGTTCCCAAGCTGGCTGAAGGGAGCATTCCGAGAGAACCTGCTAGCATTGAAGCCTCATCAGTGAGAATATCGCCAAATAGATTTTCGGTAACAATCACGTCAAAATCCTTAGGACGACGAATAAGATGCATAGCGCAGGCATCTACAAGCAGATGTTCTAAGGAGACGTCTGGATAGTCAGCCGCTACACGGTTGGCAATGCGACGCCAGAGGACTGAAGAACTCAGGACGTTAGCTTTATCAACTGAGGTGACTTTTTTGCGACGTCCTCGTGCAATATCAAATGCAATGCGGATGATCCGTTCAATTTCGGCCTCTGTATAGAGCAGGGTATCAACGGCCTCTGCTCCCTGGGCTGTCTGGCGAATCTCGCTCGGTTTGCCTGGAACAGGGGGCTCCAGATGTCCATAGTAGAGTCCTCCTGTGAGTTCACGTACAACAACCAGATCGGTTCCATCTAGGACTTCGCTTTTGATGGTGGAAGCATTGAGGAGTTCTTTGTACAGATGGACTGGACGCAAATTGGCGAAAAATTGCAAGCCTTTACGCAGTTTGAAGAGAGCCTGCTCTGGTTTAACTTGATCCTTTTTTCCATAATTACTAGGTAAGCTTCCGACAGCGCCAAACAAGATTGCGTCACTTTGCTTGCACAAAGCAAGTGTATCCTCAGAAATGGCATCTCCCTCTGCTTCAATAGCAGCGAGGCCTACAAGTCTTTTATGGACTGTGAAGCTATGTCCATAAATGTCGGCAATAGCTTGCAAGACATGAAGAGCTTGCTCTGTAACCTCGGGGCCGATGCCATCCCCCGGTAAAACGGTAATGGTATAGTTTCCCATGCTTTTCTTCTTTCTTTCTACTTAGCTAGTGGCTTAAATGCTTTGTCTGTGGGTAGTAGTGTACCAAAGTGCTCTATTGTCTGGCAAGAGACTAGATATGTAGAAAGAGAGCAATAAAAAACGCGATGGTCAGTGCGGAATGGAGCGTATGCACGACTTTTGGAGTGCGCTGCTTACGCCAGGAGGAC
>CBJMBI010000388.1:0-4316 GCA_966427955.1 uncultured Ktedonobacterales bacterium | reverse complement strand
CCTATTGCTCAACCTTTCGTTGGTGGGGGCCAAGCTATGCTGGCTGATCTGGCACAAGGGTTGGTCTGTCGGGGACATGAGGTGACACTTTTTGCCAGAGATGGTTCTTTTCTTCCCGGTGTCCGCATCGAGGCAATTTCTGTACCAGAGTCGGTATGCCCATCTGATTTCTCGATTCCGGATCAGGCCCGTCCTGCTGATGCTGGTTTTTTTGCCCAGGCCAATCTGTTTCTTAAACTTTTTCTACAACTGCGCCTACGCCAGCATGATTTCGATGTAGTCCATATCCATGCATTCGATTGGCCTGCTTTTACTTGTAGCGCTTTTATGCAGAATATTCCGGTCATACATACTGTCTATCTGTCTGCTATATCTCCAGAGATTAATCAATTACTACAGGCTTTTCATCAAGAGCGCCATCCTGTCACGCTGGTAACTATTTCCCACTCTTGTGCTTGTACCTATGCAGACTATACGCCGTTCGATTACATCATCTATCATGGAGTGGATCTGAATGCTATCCCCTTTATTCCAACGGTTGCTAATAATGCTCCTCTGCTCTTTGCTGGTCGGATTACGCCGGAAAAAGGTGTTACCGAAGCGATTGAGATAGCGCGCTTAGCTGGGCGTCCTCTATTAATTGCTGGTGGTATTTATCATCGCCGCTACTATGAAGAAGAAGTTGTGCCATTGTTGCAGCGAGAACGAGAGCATGTGACTTACCTGGGTCATTTAGAGCATGCCGCTTTATGGGAGTTGATGGGTCAGTCACTTGGTTTACTCTTTCCAATTAGCTGGGATGAAGCCTTTGGATTGGTGCTGGTTGAAGCTATGGCTACTGGTACACCCGTGATTGCTTTTGAGCGTGGTGCAGTAGCTGAAGTGATTCGTCATGGTGAGACAGGCTTTCTTGTAGCGCCGGGGGATTGTGTGGGGGCAGCGGCGAGGGTGAAAGACTTGTCGTCTCTCCTACGAGCGCGCTGCCGAGCACATGTGGCCAAGAACTATTCGCTTGTAAATACGATAGATGCCTATGAACATGCATATAATGAGATAGCTCTCGGTTCATAGATTTTTAAGAGAGATATTCGTGCTATTGAGCGCTAGAACTGTGGCAGGTAGCGCTCAATTTCCCAGGAATGAACTTGCTGACGATATTCTGCCCATTCGATGCTTTTTGCATCCATAAAGCCTTCATAGATTATATCTCCCAAGGCCTTGCGGATCAACATATTCTCGTGCATCGCTTCCAGGGCTTCACCCAGCGTTAATGGTAGGAGACGCACACGTGGGCGCAGTCGCTCGCTTTCGTCTTGTAAGAAAATATTCTCATCCATAGCAGGCTGAACGGTCATTTTGCGTTGAATGCCATCCAGACCTGCATGCAGCATAACCGCGAATGCTAGATGCGGGTTACAGGTTGCATCGGCGCAGCGTAGTTCGATCCGTAGTGATTTGTCAGGATCAGATCCCGAATATGGTACCCGAATCAATCCTTGGCGATTGACCCGTCCCCAATTGACAAAGACGGGAGCTTCGTAGCCGCGTACTAGTCGTTTATATGAGTTGACCAGCGGAGCTAGAATTCCGCACATGGAGTGTGCATGGGAGAGTTGGCCCGCAATAAATTGGCGTCCGATCTCTGAGAGACCATATTCATCACGTTCGTCCACAAAGGCATTCTTGCCTGTCTCCAGGTTTATCAGCTGTTGATGAATATGCATTCCTGAGCCGTTAATGCCGTAGAAAGGTTTGGGAAGAAATGTGGCATAAAGTCCATGTTGTGCGGCCAGAGCTTTGATAATATATTTAGATGTGGTCAGTCCGTCGGCGATGCGTAAGGCGTCACTCATTTCAAAGTCGATTTCATGTTGTCCAGGGGCGACCTCGTGGTGACTAGCTTCGATCTTGATGCCCATCTTTTGCAATGCAGAAACCATCTGACTACGAATAGAGATGGTGGTGTCTGTGGAGAGGTCAAAGTAGCTTCCTTTGTCATGTGGTAGGGGGATTGGTTTGTTCTCTTCAAATTGTAACAGAAAAAACTCTAGTTCGGGGGCAACTTGGTATTTAAAGCCCATAGAATGTGCATATTCTAGAGCCCGCAAGAGTGCGTTGCGTGGGTCACCATCGAAGCGTGTACCATCAGGTGTTCGTATCTCACAAATGACGCGTGCGACAACTTCATTCTCAGTTTGCATAGCACTTGTTCCCTGCAAGGTTGTGGATTGTCCCCGTAGCCGACCTGGAAGGATGGCAAAGGTTGAGAGGTCAGGGAAGAGATACATATCACTCTCAGCTACGCGTGCAAATCCTTCAAGTGCAGAACCGTCAAACCATTTGCCGTTCTCAATACAGTTTGAGAACTGTTTGACAGGAATAGTAACGCATTTTGCAATTCCTACAACATCTGTAAATTCTAGATTAACAAAAGTCACATTTTCTTGCTTAATTGTTGCCATGATTTGCTCATAGCTGGTAGGAGGCTTTCTTTGTGCCATCGTTGGGCTCCTTTGCTCGCTCTTTTTAATCTCCATTGATTATAGAATCTAGGAGTTCTATTCTTATTGAGGTAGTCTTGTTCGTTTCTCTTGCAGGTGACTTATAACATCTTGTGGTTTAGTTGTTGGCTAGTGGGTGAAAAGGGGCAAATGTGTCAAGAGTTGCCCCTGATCGTAACGGCCAGACTACGACTTGTGAGATTTAAGAAAGGGTTGGTAAGATATCGCCAACTAGTTCCTCTTCTGCCAATGGTCCAATACCAGCAATAGTCAAAGATTTGACAGGTGAGAAACGGTGCAATACATTCAATACTTGCTCCTGTGTGACGGCATCAATGGCTTCCTTGACTTCCTGAATGGTTTTGATTTTGCGTTCATACCACCAGGAGCGAGCAATTGCGCTCATGCGAGATCCTGAGCCTTCACTGCGCATTACATTCTCGCTTTTCAGTTGTACTTTGGCACGCTCCAATTCGTCGGGAGTGATGCCGTCCTGCTCCAACTTACGTAGTTCATTGAGGATGACTTCTAAGCACTCGCGTCCCTGCTCGGGAGTTGTGCCAGCATAGATGCGCAAGGCTCCGCTGTTTTTATTTCCGCTGAGATTAGACGAGACACCATAAACTAGACCACGCTTCTCTCGCACTTCGACGAAGAGGCGTGAGGCCATATTCCCACCGAGTGCCTCTGCAAGCACCATGGCGGCATAGTAGTCGGGATCGGTATAGTGGGGGAAGGGGCACATCAGGGCGAGGTGCTCTTGTTTGCTTTCGTGATATTCTAGTACAACACTAGTCGTTGGTTTGGGTTGCTGGAACTCGGTGGGTGTCGCTTGTCCCTTCCAGTCACCAAAGTGTGTTTGTAATTGTTCAACCACGTGATCCCAGTCAAATTTGCCTGCGATTGAGAACAAAGTATTGTTAGGTTGATAGCGAGATTGCCAGAAATCCTTGAGATCCTGCTGTTGCAGACTGAGCACGCTCTCGTCGGTTCCAAGAATGAGACGACCCAGCATCGTACCTTGATAAAAGCGAGTGCGTACAAGTTCAAAAATACGGCTCATCGGTTCATCATCGCGACGGCGAATTTCTTGGCGCACTAAATTACGCATCTGCTCTAACTCATTACGAGGAAAAGTAGAAGTAAGCAACAATTCGCGGAAAAGCTCGAGGGTTGCATCAAACTTGGTATTGACGATCTGAGCCCAGACCATGGCGACCTCGAGGCTCGTGCTGGCTCCTTTACGGGCTCCCAAGCGTTCAAATGCCTCGTTAAGTGCACGTGCATCCTTCTGTTTAGTGCCTTGAAAGAGCATATATTCAAACAGGTGTGCAAGACCTTGTTTGCCCTCTGGTTCGTGGATTACTGCTGCATCTAATTGAAAACCGAAGCTGATTGAGCTAAGGCTGGGCATATATTGCCCAATTATCTCTATCCCATTGGGCAGCTGGTGATAAAAGTAATTTGGAGGGAAACCCTGCTGATTCTTTTCTTGTTGATTCATTCAATCCTCTCGTGACACTTCTAGCTAGACAAATGCTTTGAGTCTAGCAGCGGCACTTCTACCAAAGGGTAGGTGCTGGTATTTAACAAAAGTCCTTGAAAATAGCATTCGACGGAATTATTTAATTTGCCTCTTCTTGCTCAATAACCTTGCTAGCAGAACAGATGAATAGGTATTTCGCGACGAAGAATTTCTTTAACCATTTTAGAATGAATGATTGGACTTAGCAAGGGCAATGTCATGTTCCTTGCTCAAAGAGATGATGTCAGTGTGGTTATCCATGTAGCCTTGAGAGGTTGTGCTTGGTTGCT
>CBJMBI010000387.1:0-4324 GCA_966427955.1 uncultured Ktedonobacterales bacterium | reverse complement strand
GGAAAGACACCTTCCAAATTGTCCCTCTTTCCCCCTAGCTAAATAGGACTCCATTAGCTATCCTTGAGGTAGCTAATGTCACGTCAATGAGGAAGTACTTTTGATGACACGAACAACCATTCGAACTGTACTTACGCTATTCATTATCGCTATTTTTGCCCTTATATTGTTTCATATGACCTCGCCAATCACAATACACCCACAACATCTTGATGTATCGCAATCAATCAATCATCGATAAAAAATGCCCAATTAGTATCAATAGGTAACAAGGCTTTGTCAGCAGCAACTAGCCAACTAGCTTTTAGAGGTCTAAGCATGGAGACCTAAAAGCATGCTCAACCAACAATTTTGTCTATTACCTAAGTCGTTTTGTAAGCAGACCTCTAGGAAGGATGGAAAAGGTGCTCAGAGCTGTTAGCATCGGGCTAATGCATATTTTACGAATAGTGACGGTCTTGTTGCTCGTAGTGCAGATGACCTTTAGTCTTATATACGCATTACCGACTACTCCCATACAGACTATATTAGAGCCATTGCTCAATGCCACGATTGGAAAATATTTCTATCAGAACTGGGATTTCTTTGCACCTAATCCTACTGATACAGATTATGCCTTACTAGTACGACCACTCACTAACAGGGAGGATAAGGTTGCTCAAACGCTGGCTTTGCCCAATGATGGATGGTACGATCTCTCATCGCCAGTGTGGACAAACCTTCAAAGCAATCACTTTGCTGCGTATGTGAGGTTCGCTAACGCAATTACCAATGCTACCTCTGACTCTGACTCTGACAACACTGACAAAGCATCTCTCAACTTTCTGATAAAGTTTGCATCTGCATTCTGTAAAGATATTGGGAAAACTAATGTCAGTTATATTGCACTGATGGTTCGTGAGCGACATAGTGTCCCATGGCCTGACGGAAATACACCAGGACGACCACTTATCAAGACCAAGCTCCTTGGTATCTACCCTATCAACAAAAGTGTGGAGAATATCCATCTTTATCAACTTTGAGGGAAACTATGGAAGTATTGCATAAGGCTTGGAGATGGCTTAACAATAAACCTCATCAGCTAATTGGGATAAGAGTCTTACAAATTGCTCTCGGTGCTAAGCTCCTCTTTGACATATTCACACTCCTACCATTCGCCACATTCCTGTGGGGTCCCAATGGCGTAGCGTCGGGATCTACTACTTTTGTCTTGGGACCAACCTTGGGCCATCTCTTTGATCGTCTCTTCCTAACAAATGCAGGCGTCTTCTGCGTGATTACCGTTCAGATTATCGGAGCGCTGGGGCTTTTACTAGGATACAATACTCGTTTTTCTACCTTACTTGCACTTGTTTCCTTCTTTCTACTTCGTGAGAGAATGGGAGGAATTCTTGATGGAGGAGACAACATCACACAAATTGTGCTCACTTATATGCTGCTCCTTCTGCCATACCGAGCAAAGTTCTCCTCTGGAGAGTTCCAGGTGTGGTTGCATAATCTCGGGGTTCTAGCGATTGCACTCCAATTAGTCATCATCTATTTCGTCGCCGGTTTGGAGAAAGCATATGGAGACTGGTGGCAACAAGGGGTTGCGATGTACTATATTACTCAGGTGCAATGGTTTACCATTCCAGGTGCCAATGAACTCTTTACAAACCCGTGGCTTGTCACGATAGTCACATATGGAACCATGATCTTTGAGGTGATGTTTCCAACGGCTATTATCTCGCGTATCAAGATTCCATGGCTAGTGAGTGGCGTCCTTATGCATATAGGTATTGCAGTAATTATGGGGATGATCCCCTTTGCAACGATAATGAGTGGATTAGATCTCTTCCTTATTTCAGACCAGGAATATGTGCAGATTTGGCAGCAAGGACAGCTCTTTTTGACAAACTTGGTACGCATACCACAAGCATATCGAATCTTTAAGAAACCCGAAAAGGGCCTATTAGAAGGAAGAGAGAGAGTCCAAACTGATCACGAAGAGACTTTGAAAGTTGAAGAGGAAGATGGTAACTGCGTGGTACACGAGCAATCTGCCTGATCGATCAACTAGGGACGAGTCTAGAAGACCAAGAAGAAAATGACTTCTCACAAAAGGCAACTATCACCTCATACAGAGAAACTCTATGCCGCATTTCTTTCTTTGCGAGACAAAACATGCGCTGTAGTTGGTGGTGGAAGCGTGGCTGCTCGCAAAGTACGCTCACTGCTCGCGACAGGAGCAAACATCGTGGTCATTAGTCCACAACTGCATGCCGAACTACAGGAATTAGTTTCCCAATCCTTGATACGCTCTATTCCCAGTCACTATGCAGCGGAGCACCTAGATGGTGTTCAGCTTGTTTTTGCAGCTACAAATAATGCTGAAGTAAATCGGCTTGTCGCACAGGATGCTCATGCACGGGGACTATGGGTGAATGTAGCAGACGCTCCAGCTTTGAGCGACTTTTATGTGCCCGCAACGATTCAGCGGCGCGATTTGACGCTTGCAATCTCGACGGGGGGCAGTTCGCCAGCTTTTGCCCGCTATGTACGAGAATTGCTGGAGCAAACACTAAGTGAGGCATTGGGACAGGCATTAGAGCTATTTGCTCAAGCGAGGCCGCTTATTTTGGCACAGACAAAAGAACAACAAGCAGCCTTGTGGGATAGCCTCTTTGCACTACGCCTAGAGGCCATCATTGAAACAGAAGGCTATCCTCATGCATACAGGGTATTTGAGGAGTGGCTCAAACAGTTTCCACCACTGGAGCGCTAACGAGCAACACGCCTCAAAATCCCCGCTGCCGCTTGAACTACAGTATTTTTCCAATTCGAGGCAGTAACATTAGTACGACCAGTTTCTCGTTCCTTTGCACGTTGCAATGACACATACCTTCTCTTAGTCTTGCGAGTGAGAGGGTGCTGTGATCCAAGTGCTTGCTCCCGAATAGACAGGGCTCGCTGCAAGAACAGTTCTGCTTTTTCGTAGTTGCCCTGCTTTTTGTAGAGAATGGCAAGATTGTTGAGTGAATAGGCAAGAATAGGATGCTCAGAACCTAGTGACCGCTCCCAGATCTGCAACGTTCGCTGGAAGAGTGGCTCGGTCTGTTCATATTTGCCTTGCTCGAAGTAGAGATTGGCGAGTCCATGGAGTGGATCGGTCACAGCAGGGTGTTTTGATCCATGTGCTTGCTCCCTGATCTGCAACGCCCGTTTTAAGAGTTGCTCCGCCTCAGTATATTTGCCCTGGTCAGAGTAAAGATTAGCAAGATTACTGAGCGAATGAGCCACATCAGGATACTGTGGTCCTAGTGTCTGCTCCCTGATCTGCAATGCCCGCTGGTAGAGTGGCTCCGCCTTTCGGTAGTTGCCCTGCCTTTTATAGAGAATGGCCAGACCATTGAGTGGATAGGCAACATCCGGATGCTCGGGCCCAAGTGCCTGCTCTCTGATCTGCAATGCTCTCTGGTAGAGAGGCTCCGCCTGCTCATACTTGCCCTGCTCACAGAAAAGATTACCAAGATTATTGAGTACAGAAGCTACATGGGAGTGCTCAGGTCCAAGTGATTGCTCCCTAATATACAATGCTCGTTGCAAGAACAGCTCGGCCCTTTCATACTTGCCCAGATCTCCGTAGAGAATGGCAAGATTATTGAGCGAATAGGCGACATCAGGATGCTCAGGTCCGAGTGTCTGCTCTCTAATGCGCAGTGCTCGCTCATAGAGCAGCTCTGCTTGCTTGTACTTACCCTGCTCTCTGTAGAGCATAGCAAGCCCATTGAGCGGATAAGCTAAATGGGGGTGTTCAGGCCCCAAGTCCTGCTCCCAGATCTGCAAAACTCGTTGGAAGAGTGGTTCTGCCTCGGCATATTTGCCTTGTGCTCTGTAGAGATTGGCAAGATCATACAACTGAGAGGGCTCATCGGAAAACTTAGCTTCTTCCAATGCCTGCTGCAAAATCATGGACAGATACCATCCCAACTCTGCAAGCCGATCCCGTCAAACGGGATCGGGTTCCTGACAACAATAGGTTTACTCTATAATAACACACAAATGTCCTGTTATCCCCATTTTGGGCATCGCATCGAGACACAATATCAATGAAAGTCGAACTTAGATGGCCCAGACTTTGGCCTGACGAAATGTCACCTCTGTTTCCTGTGCCTGTGTGCTGACAACGATTCCAACCCCGATATTGCCATGCGTATAGGAGAGATCCTGGACATGTGCGACTAATTGGAGATTCACGTAGAGAAAGAGATCCTTCCCACTGGCTTTGACCGCCAGCAGGTTGGGATGCCAATCTCCCTGGAGGATAGCGGAACTGTGTCCCTCT
>CBJMBI010000386.1:0-4330 GCA_966427955.1 uncultured Ktedonobacterales bacterium | reverse complement strand
TATTAATAACCGCTTAGGCTTGGACGACAAAATTTACAGAGGATCTCAGAGTTTCAGAAGGCCTGAATGGTCAGCATCAAGTATAGACCAGCAAGTCCGTAGAAATCGGCTTATAAGCGAATCTTTCAGGTTTAATAATGAAATGAAATCTAGATATCAATCAATGCAGGACGAAATGATGGAAGATCATGGAGTAGAAGATGTAGACGACCTTAACTCACAACATCCTAATGTAATGGAAAAAGTAAATGATCAATTTGAGCAAGTTCTTGCTCGATGTAAAAAGAACTCAGGTAAGATGTCAGAGATCAATAACGTATTGTCCAATAATAAATCTGTGAAGCAGCAGGCCCTAGCAGAGTGGTTCCGCAACATTGATGTATCAGAAGAAGAGGACGGCAAAATGATAGACGTGATTTTAGCTAAAACTAACGAATTACGTCATAAACCTAAAAATTTCCTTATCATGAATAGAGGCAGAGAAAGAAACGAAATTATTAAAAGCATTAATACTCGAATTGAGGAAATGAATGAAGTTTTACCTATCTATAAGCCGTTTCGCAAGATTAAAGCTAGCAAATATTTGGGCGATGCAGACAAAGAAATTATAGAAAATATGTCCTCTGCTTTTAGTCAACTCATAGAGAGTTATAAGAATGGAAATAGAACAACAAAGTTGAAAGAAGATATTAAGAAATATGGTGTGCAATTGAAAGGTCTACCTGAAGCTATAGATATCTGCAAGAAGACTGACGAACTTAAAAGTAGTGATGATAAATTGATTAGGTTGTTTAGTAAAGATATGGATACGATTTCAGAGGCTTACTGTGCTTTCAGAGATCGTCATGAGTATGAAGATAGCTCTTCGGACCTTCTGCTGCAGACTCTCCAACACAAGTGGACACATCTTACAGAAGAACTCAGAGGAAACCTCAAACAGAGTTTAGAAAAACAACGAGAGTTTATTTCTAGTGTATTTGAAGAATTTAAGGATAATGAACATTTGGAGTATTTAAAATCTTCATATGAGAAAAATAGAGAAAATTCTCTAGATTTCAGTCGCTATAGCTTTGACAAGGAGGATATTCATAAACTTGATGAATATGTTACTAAAATTGCAGCTTTTGATACACACACTTTACAAGAAGCAATTATACATATTGGAAACAATATGAGGGGAAAATGGGAAATTTTCCCTGTTTCTGGTGATTTAATGAAAAAGAAGAATAATATAGAAGAACAAATGGAAGAAGTTGCATTACATTTGGCAAAAAATGAAAAACCTGATAATTCTTTTGAGCAACTTATGCAATTGGTTAAGTCTATTAAAGAGTTTGATGAAGAACTGAAAGCCTTCCTCAAGTAGTGATGGATGGTAATCGCGCTGGAATCACCTGACCATGTTGCTCTTCATGAGAAAGAGGTGCTTGCACCAAGCTGCATGGAGAAGGTTAGACACAGTGAAGACTCCTTGAAGCTTTTTGAGGACCACAGGATTGGTGGTTTCGCCTTTTCAGAGCTGAGTACTTTGAGCGATTGCTGAAATATAGAAAGGAAATTATTCAATGCTCAAAAAAGGATTCTGGGATAGAGCATACTCATCCAAAGAAAAAGGAGATAACAGTAAGAAAATTCAAGGAGTATCTGATAAGGCAAAATCACTCAACGTGGTACAAAAGGCTGCTGATACTCAAACAAATCTCTCCCAAGATAAAGCTCAGCAAAGTAAAGAGGATGGTTTACCTCCATTCTCAAAAGGATTTTTTGATAAAACACAAAAAAAATCTCAAGAAGATATACCTGTCCAAAATCTGGCATTAAGCCCAAAAAAAGAGGGCACCAAGACACTTGAGCATGCAGTGAAAGAGAAAGCTCAGCACAGTGATGTGGGAAGTTCATCTGACTCGTGCAGGGCTGTCGACATCCCAGCAAATTTTGAATACATCGGTGGGAATACCGAATTAGCAAAGGCAAAAGTCATCCTGCTGGGAGAAGCCCATATATCTCAACATCACAAAGACATTGTTAACTTTATTAATACTCATGCAGAAGATGGTGATATCGTTTTGGTTGAAGGGGAGGAGGCACATAATAAAATGGGCCAAGCTAGGTATGCACTGGAAAACGCAGTCTCACTAGGAGTTTTAGACCAAGCTGATGTGGGGAAGGAACTCAAAGAAGGCAAACTTAAGGCTGCATATATAAAATGGCTTGCAGAAGAAAAAATCACATTCTTTTCAAAAAATGTTGATATATATGGATGGGACGATATGGAAGCAAACAATAGACAACATATAGTTAGATTAGAATTAGATGAAATATCTAAAAAAGTTAAAGAATTTCAAGAATTTCAAGGACCTCAAAATGCAAAAATAGTTATTCAAACACTTAAAGACAAGCTTGATTTGCGTGAATCACGTGATAAATTGAATAAATTAAGAGAAGAAAAAATGATAGAGACTATTAATGAAATGAGAAAGAATTTTCCTAATAAGAGGATTTTTACTATTGCAGGAAAAGACCATGTTCTGACAACATTGGATAAGGTAAAAGGTCAAGAATATATTGCATTAACTCCCAAATATGATCCAACAGAAAAAGAAGCAGAAGATTATATTACAAGAATAAAGGAGGAAGCTAAGAAGAAAGTTTCACTGACTAGTATGTCAATACAGTGCTGATAGGAATATTATAAGAGCACGCTAAAAAATCGGTTTGATCGCTCACAATTTTGCACGTCACCTCTCTCATATCCCTCTCCGTGGAAAGAGGGTTTAACCTATTGAGTAAATCATGTATAATGAATAAAATTGTTCACATGACCCACTAGTGCTATAGCCATGAAGTATAAAATGCTTTTCCCATTTATAGAAGCACTCTTCATGTGAAAATCCCATGGTTCGCAAGAGAAAGGATTTATTGCCATTATGCCCGAAAGTAATGATGTAACACGAACATATAACACCCGTAGCAGAATGATCACTGAAGGAGATGTACGCGCCCCCAACCGTGCTATGCTACGAGCAGTTGGTTTGACCGACGAAGATTTCAATAAACCTCTCGTTGGTATTGCTAGCACCTGGAGCGAGATTACACCTTGTAACTCTCATATCAATCGACTCGCAGAGAAAGTTAAAGAGGGTGTACGCGTTGGCGGTGGAGTTCCCCAAATTTTTGGTACCATTACTATCAGTGATGGTATTTCGATGGGTACCGAAGGGATGAAATTTTCTCTTCCCAGCCGCGAGGTGATTGCTGATTCTATTGAACTGGTTGGCAATGCTCAGCGCTTTGATGGTATCGTTGCTCTTGGTGGATGTGACAAAAATATGCCTGGCTGTCTGATGGCTTTGGCTCGCCTAAATATCCCTAGCATATTTGTCTATGGCGGCACAATCCTCCCCGGCGTCTGCAAAGGACAGGATGTTGATATCGTCAGCGTTTTTGAAGCCGTTGGACAGTATAGTACCGGCAAAATCAGTCGCAGCGAGTTGTACGAGGTTGAGGCCAGTGCTATTCCTGGTGCCGGTTCGTGCGGTGGAATGTATACGGCCAATACGATGGCTTCTGCTATCGAAGCCCTTGGCATGACTCTCCCCGGTAGCTCGTCGATGCCTGCCGTGACGTCGCGCAAAGCTGAAGACTGTTATAATGCAGGCCAAGCTCTTATCCGTTTGATTGAGCGGCAGATTACCCCTCGCGATATCCTGACCAAAACAGCCTTTGAGAATGCCATTGCACTAGTCATGGCTCTAGGCGGATCAACCAATGCTATCCTGCACTTGATTGCTATTGCTCGTCAGATTGATGTACCACTGACTATCGATGATTTCACTCGCGTTGGCAAGCGCGTTCCACATATAGCGGATCTCAAGCCTGGTGGACGCTACGTCATGGCCGATCTGGATCGCATCGGTGGTACTCAGGCTGTATTGAAGTTGCTCCTCAAAGCTGGTCTGATCAATGGTGATACGCTAACCGTCACAGGCAAGACTTTAGCAGAGAACTTGGAGTCAGCTCCCGATTTGGCACCGGAACAAAAGATTGTGATGCCACTAGAACGGCCACTACATCCCTCCGGTCCTCTGGTGATTCTCAAAGGGAATCTTGCACCAGAAGGAGCGGTATGTAAGATCGCAGGCCTCAAGAACACCAGCCATCGTGGACCTGCCAAGGTCTTCAATTCCGAGGAGGAGACCTTCGAAGCTATTATGAACCATAAGATCACCCATGGTGATGTCGTGGTCATTCGCTACGAAGGACCAAAGGGAGGTCCGGGTATGCGTGAAATGCTAGCTGTCACTGCCGCTCTGGTTGGACAGGGCTACGG
>CBJMBI010000385.1:0-4335 GCA_966427955.1 uncultured Ktedonobacterales bacterium | reverse complement strand
AATAACCTTGCTGAGAGAAGCGTGAGGCCACTGGTCATTGCCCGCAAAATCAGCGGGGGCACACGCAGTCCGGAAGGTTCCCTGACGCGCATGGCTCTTTTCAGTCTTTTCTCTACTTGGATCGCTCAAGGACTTGATCCTTTCTCCCAGTGTCTCTCTTTGCTCTCCCAGCCTTCTCTCTAGGCCCTTTTCTCCCAAGGACAACTCTGAACAGATTCGGCATGGAAGACTAGAAACGCGAGAAATCTGGACGAGTACCCAGATGAATGAATGGTTTGAAAAAGAATGGGCAGGCATAGCCCAAATCTTTCGCATTCGCAGAACAGTGCAAGAAGGAGAGAAAACACGAAAAGAGATCGTCTATGGCTTTACCAATCTTTCTCGAAGAAAAGCGAGAGCCAAGCAAATATTGAAATTGAATCAGCAACATTGGCATGTGGAGAATCGCTTACATTATCGGCGAGATGTCACACTTGGCGAAGACGCCTGCCAAGTTCGTCTTCAGGGTGCTCCTCAAGCACTTGCTGCAATTAATGGAGGAATTCTGGCCATCATGGATTGGCTCGGCGTCAACAATGTAGCCAAACAAATGAGGCATTTTTGTGCACATCCCCAAGAAGCCTTGCAATTATTGCTTGGCAGGTTATCACGGTAAAACGGGACTAGCACAAAGCCCTGGGAAGTTACAGAAGGGCTTGCCAAAGTGGCAAGGAGCGGCTATACTGAAGCTTAACTAATGTCTGTTAGTTGAGGTCAAGCCTTTTGCTTGTCTAAAGTGAGAAAGAAGCAGGTGCCACATGACTCTGGAAAATCACCAACTCCCTGCAAAGGAGCTTCAGCCAGACCAGGAGAACCCAAATCGCGTTTTGGCTATCTCAGAAATTGAGGAATCTGGTAACTCTCCTTCATTGTCCTATCATTCTCAACAGGTCAAGTATTGTCCTGCTACCCAGTGTCCTCATCTCCTCCAATTTCCCGATGATGGCATCCTGCTGGCTTGGCTTGACGAAAAGACCGGCAAGTCGCGTAGCTGGAAGACTCATGTCTCCTATCACTCCACCGTTGTCTCACTGAGAGAGGCCTTACGGGCACAGGGCTATGATCTCTTGATGGATCTCTCCGATGATGAGCGCTACGCTAGCTACTTACTCATTGTCCAGCAGTGGGCTGGAACACGTGCTGCCTCCTCTCACCATCAAGGAGAGATCGCTCCAGCGACCTATAACCATCGGCTTGCCACAATCAGCAGCTTTTTTGACTATGTCAAACGGATGCGGCTCTACCGAGGTGACAATCCCATTGATGCTCTAGCACGCCGCAAGGTCAGCGATCAGCAGGGCGCAAGAGCTATTGAGATGATGGAGATGCGCAAACGACTGGCCAGTATTGATCGGACAACAGAGACTGGCAGACGCGACTACGCTCTGCTGTCCGTGGCCTTACAGACAGCTCAACGAGGCCAAGCTCTGGCCGATATGCAGATTGGCCACCTTTTGTGGTCTGGGACCAAACTGACCATCCATTTTCCTCGGACGAAGGGCGGTCAAATGGATGAGAAGGAAGTAGAGAGGGAGACCAGCGCGGTACTGGCTGACTATCTGCGATACCAATATGGCGAGCGCTGGCAGGAGCAGAAGGAGGCACCCGTGTGGGTCTCATATTCCCACAACCACAGCCGAGGAAGGAAACTGTCCATCCAGGCCATTGAGCAAATCTGTGCCAAACATTTGCAAACGAGCAAGTCCCATGTCATCAGACATACAGCAAGTCTTGCCCTTGATGACCTGGGAGTTCCGACCAGCGAGATCCAAACTTTCCTGCGTCATGCCAATCTGAGCACGACCAGCACCTACTTGAAGCGGCAAAAGCGTGCACGCCATCGCTATGGACGTGACCTTGAGCAGGTCTTTGGGATCAGTGCAACCTCTGACGAAGATTAAAGAGAAAGGGGGACAACCAAAGATCAGGGGAGAACAGCGGCACCAGACACTTGTACTTGAGCGAAGACTCCCACAGATGCCAAACTGATTCCTTATATATAGGAGTAGAATGGTCGGAGAGGTTACAGACGCTCAGGAAACCAAGGAGCATTTCTGGGAGAGCAACCAGCAAAGCAATCACTACAAGAGCAGGATAGAGACTGCACAAACTAGGAAAAGGATGAAGCATCCTTTGACGACCCTTTACGGCAAGCAGCACTGGCCGCAGTGCATGCTCTTCTTCCAAGTGCTCTATGGGATCAGCATCAAGCACGTGTCTTTCAACAGATGGGTTGGGCCATGTTGCTGGCTTACGTGTAAGAATATAGGAAACCACTCTCACCTAGCAAGATTCAGCACATGCGAGATCTGCATCGAACACTCTGGAAGGAACTGATCCAGGAATACCGCTAATAACATCGTTTGATGGCTTCTGCCATCCGGTGGTAGAGCCCCACTAAGTGGTGATCGAGCTCAACCCAGCCTCTTGTTCCTTCAGTCGAAGAAGAGCAAGGTAGGCAGGAGAGGGCTTCCCTCTGACACATTGGGACAAGCGTGGAACAGGAAGAGGGGGAGCGAGCTCTTGCAACTCATCTTCTTTGATTTTAGCAAGCTGGTTAGGCGGGACTTTGTAGGTGAGAACCTCCCTCAGACTCCACGCATGATCGGTTAAACCAGCAGCCATCGCTGGCGTTTGTTCGAGTTGATGATGGCTCCAGCAGAAATTGTAGGTGCATCCAATCAGATACATTCCCCATTGAAAGGCAGAGAGGTGCCAATTGGCATGCCGACATTTGCGGGTTAATGAAGCCAGTCGTTCTCTCATCGTCCCGTTGAGCCGCTCAATGTAAGCCGTATTGATTTGTGTTCCTCCTTGCGATTGTTCCAGGCACGCTGTGAGCTCTTTCTCATCTCCACACAGTAAGGTCTGCTTCACCGATTCCAGGTGAAAGGGCTTGTGTGTTTTGATGACTTGTCCAATGATCAGTTGCGGCCAGACCTGGATGCCCTTCTTCCCCTGAGAACTAAAGGCACGGAAAATGGCTGTGGGATAGCACATCCAGCCATCGACACAGATCAGGAGTTGACTGACTCCTGAGGCACACCGACGCACTCTTTGCAAGAGGCGATCTGCCAAGACCTGGTCTCGTGTGGCTTGGACCATGCCTGCCAACCACAATCGCGAACTCACTTCCATTGCCAGGCCCATCCAGAACACCTCCTTTTTGCCTCTCACGCGAATCTCGTCAGCCTGGACATGAGTTAGGGTGAGTTGACCTTGCTCAACGAGAGCTTGCTGGACTCTTTTGCACTGCTGTCCTGCGCGATCCCGCCATGCGGCCACCGTTCGTTCATCCAGCCCAAAGACGTGGACGATCGCTTGTAATGGACAGCCGTAAGAAAGCAGTCCGACGACCAGAAAAATGAGCTCTGCTGGCTTACGAAGTCCTTCCAGCATCGTTGCAGTCCGTGCTGTAAAGGTTCGACGACAAATGGTGCAACGATAGCGCTCTCGCTTGCGATCATGAATCCGAATATTGCCCTGATTGATCAAGCCACTTGCAGGACACGTCTCGTTGGGGCAAAATTGAATGGACGCGTCCATGACTTCTGTTTTTGTTTGCATAATGACAGAATGTCGCCAAACGCGTCATTTTTCAAGATCCCTCCCTTCCTTTCACCACTTAGTGGGGCTCTTACCCCTCGTTGTGGTCTGTGTGGGAAAACCAGAAAATTAACCAAAACGCTGTGTTGTGATCACTGGATCTGCGATGATAGTGACACGTATGTGCTGTTTTCGTATGCCCGCAATAGCTGTTGGCGCAATCACGATCGCTACACGTTGTGTGCCTATCACTCTCATGAGGGTCATCCTGGGGCTTGGCAAACCTGCAAAACGTGCCGTGAAAGCTTCGACACTGAGGACTACGTGGATATGGCAACCAATGAGTACAACTTCGAGAAGCTCCAAAACCCGCCGAGCTATGAGCCGACGAAGTGTGCCGAATGCGGGAAGGTGATTATTCGTGCTCATGGCGGCTACAGCATGGTGCCCAACAAGGGATATGTCTGTGGGGCCTGTTCTTTCAAGGGGCTTCTGTAATACCCTTGCTTCTCCCAGCGGGGTTGTAACTAGTTTCTGATTTCATGGACAAATGTTCCCTTTTCTAGACAACTATCTTGTTGACATTGTGTACTACAAGTGCTATAATGCCTACATGCAACCAGAACCACACCAAACAATGCGCATATGGACCAAGACCCATAAGCTTTTGCGTTTGATTGCCGCTCACACTGACGAGAGCATGGTAGAAGTGATGCATCGTCTTGCCGAGCAGGAATATCAAAGAGTACA
>CBJMBI010000384.1:0-4336 GCA_966427955.1 uncultured Ktedonobacterales bacterium | reverse complement strand
GCTTTAATAGCATCAACAAACTCTGCAGTACTAGCCTCTCCACCTTGATCAACTGGCAATACTGTGCCTTCACGATACGTTTGTGCTATCGCTTGTTGTAGGATATTTGCCTGTTCAGTATAGCCCAGATACTCTAGCATCATGGCACCGGATAAGAGCATTGCAGTAGGATTGATAATCCCCTTACCTGCCAGATCGGGCGCTGAGCCATGGACAGGCTCAAAGTAAGCATAGGTCTTGCCGTAGCAGGCACTAGGAGATAGACCTAATCCACCGATCGTCCCACTAGAGACATCAGCGAGAATATCACCGTGCTCATTCCCAAGTACGACCACATCGAGAGTTTCTGGACAAGCTACCAGACGACGCGCGAGATCATCAATCAAAAACTCCTGATAGGTGAGACTAGCATGTTGACTTACGGCCTCTTTCACAATCGTACGAAAACGACCGTCGGTACGCGGCTGAATCGAATATTTTGCTCCCAGCGTCACACGTCCGGGATAACCCGCCGCCTGACGCTGCAACGCTAGCTGGCAAGCTGCATGTGCTACGAGTTCCATTTGTTCATCAGTGCTCACCTTCAGAGCATATGCACCGACTTTGTCCACTGGAGGAATCTTCCACCAGCTCTTACTGCTTGGTAAAGCTGCCAGTTCTGAAATATCTCCTTCACGCGGCGGATACATGCCTTCTAGGTTATCGCGAGCAATTACGTAATCGATACGCTCAGGATTGAGCAGTGGACTGCGATAACCTGGAAGCCAATGTATTGGGCGCACATTGATATAGGTCTCTTTGCCCCAACGCAGATACCAGAGAATTGGACGACAAGGTCCACCACTAGCTCCAAAGAGCGTACAGTTCGCAACATCAATGGCCTCACGCGTCTCATCAGGAAAAGCAGTTCCATAACGCTCTTGCGCATCCCGACCACAAGGCGGTTCGACAAAGCGCATTTCGGGTACCAGAGCATGCAAGATCTCAACCGTAGGGCGCATGACCTCTGGAGCTGCATCATCACCCCCAATCACACAAACGGTTGGTGGAGACTGAAACTGCTGGCTCCTCATCGCAATGTACCTTCCTGCTCGATATAATTGATAATGCCACCAGCAGCCACGATACGAGCTACAAAAGGATCAAGAGGTTCGGCCTGGAACGTCTGTCCAGTCGTGACATTATAGATTGTCCCAGTCTCCAGGTTCACATCCAGCTCTTGACCATCTTCACTATTGAGCACAGCCTCTTCACAAACAAGCACTGGCAAGCCAATGTTAACAGCGTTGCGATAGAAAATACGGGCAAAGCTGCGTGCAATGACCACTTTTACATTATTCGCCAGAATAGCCGTGGGTGCATGCTCACGCGAGGAGCCACAACCGAAGTTGTGTCCACCCACCACAATATCGCCTGGTTTGACCTGTTGCGCAAACTCCGGCAGTACCTCATACAGGCAGTATTTCGCCAATTGGGCTCGATCGGTCGTCACATTGTAACGACCGGGAATAATAATATCAGTATTTATATTATCGCCAAGTTTCCAAACACGCCCCATAATCTTTTTCCTCTCGTTCCGTAATCATCCTCGTGACTATAAGAAAATGCGTGGATCAGTTATATGACCCGTCAATGCCGTTGCTGCTACAGTTGCAGGGCTTCCCAGATAAATTTCAGCGGTGGGATCACCCATGCGCCCCGTAAAGTTGCGGTTCATTGTCGTCAAGGCACGCTCACCAGGAGCTAGAACTCCGAAATGACGGCCAATACAGGGACCACATCCAGGCGTGCCTACCGAAGCACCCGCCTGTGCAAAAATTTCGAGATAACCCCGACGCATGGCCTCTAGATAGATCTCACGAGATGCAGGAATAACTACCATACGTATCTCAGGATGAATGGTCTTGCCACGTAAGATATTGGCAGCGATCTCCAGATCGTCCAGACGTCCATTGGTACAGGTACCGAGGAAAACCTGATCAATCTTGATATCTGCTTTCTCCTCCGCTGGATGGACAATATTGACATCTGGCGGGCAAGCAACGAGGGGTTTGAGGTTTGAAACATCGATCTCGACAATGCGTTCGTAGTGTGGATTTTGCGCTGCAAGCATAGGATAATCCCGATCAGTACGACCACGTAGCCATTCACGTGTGGTCTCGTCAGCAGCTATGAGACCTGCCTTGCCACCCATCTCGATTGCCATATTGGCAAACGTAAAACGTTCGCTCATCGAGAAACGTTTGATCACCTCACCAGTGAATTCGAGAGCGCGATAGTTTGCACCATCAACACCGATGCGACGCACGATCTCTAAGGTCACATCCTTGGCAAAGACGCCATGCGGCAGCTTCCCCACGACATTGACATTGATCGTCTCCGGAACACGGAACCAGCTCCGCCCGGTCGCATATGCAACGCCGATATCTGTCGAACCCATGCCAGTGCCAAAAGCCCCAAAAGCTCCATACGAGCAAGAATGGCTATCCGCACCGACAATAATGCTACCAGGCAATACAAAACCCTTCTCAGGCATGACCTGATGGCAGATCCCTTCCTGCAAAATAGTGATATCCTGCTCCTTGGCAAAAGAACGGACCTCACGGTGCAAAGTGGCAGCCGCAACTGTAGAGGCTGGAATAATATGATCGAAGACGATATGTGAACGCTTCGCATCAAAAACACGTCCACCGTTCTGCTTCGTTAACTTACGAAATGCTTGGATAGCCAGCGGAGTTGTTGTGTCATGGCTCATCACATGATCAACCTCGACCACAACTGTCTCTCCTGCCCTTACAGGACGACCCAATTTATAACTAAAAATTTCTTCAGCTAGCGTTCCCATACGAGACTGCTTCCTTTCTCCTGATACCACGCATGAATAAATGCATCAACTTCTTGTTCGCTCATTGGACCATACTCGGCACGCTCTTTGAGAGCCCGAGTAAGCTGAGCAGTTTCATTGGCATCGAGTTGTAATCCCAGTAAACTTGCGCGATGCCCAACTGCATAACGTCCGGTCAGGCGAGAACCAACATCCACATGACGAGCCAAGCCAAAATCACTCGGATTAAGGATTTCATAGGCCCGTGGATTGCGGAGCACTGCTTTTGTATGAACACCTGCTCGATGCGTAAAAGCATTCTGAGCAGTTATTGGAACATTAAAAGGAATTTCCATATTAAGGCATTGAGCTACATAACGATCAATCTCTACTAGTTTTTCAAGATTATAACGAGCTAGCAATTCAGGATAATGTGTGTACAATTGTGCAATGATGCCGCTCAGCGAGGCAATACCATTGCGTTCTCCTATACCCAGGACCGTCACATCTAGACAATCTGCTCCGCCTTCAAAAGCTGCAATAGTATTAGCAATCGCACAGCCAGTATCGTTATGCCCGTGGAATTCAATGCCAACTCCAGGATAACGATCGGCAATGAGACGCACCAGTCGCTCAACCTGACGTGGAGTAGCAATGCCCACTGTATCGGGTAAACCAATGCGCTCGACTCCCGCATCGACAACTGCATCAAAGACTGTCAGTAGATCAACAAGATCGCTCCTAAAAGCATCTTCAGCAGAAAAGCGTACATAACGGTTGTGGGAACGGATGTGTTTGATCAAGGGTACAGCTTCAGCGCGGATCTGATCTATACGACGTCCATGACTATATGAACGCAGTTCGTTCGAGGTGCCGAAGAAGAGATTGAGCCCATAAACAGGAGTATCTAGTGCAGCCTCGACATCAGCCTCAACGCAGCGCACATGTGGGACAATATGCGCATTAAGAGACAATTCACATAGAGCTTGAATAGCATCACGCACCTCTGGTGAAGAGACAGGCGATGGGACTTCGATAAACGTCACACCTAAAGCATCTAATAGGCATGCAATTTGCAAACGTTGCTCCATAGTAAAGAACGCTTTGATAAATTGCTCGCCCTCGCGCAAGGTTGTGTCAAGAATAGCAAGTGATCTCATGTATACAGTCCTCATAACTATATTGCAAGGCGGGCACGATAAATCAGGCCCACAGCGCCTACAACCCTTATAGTCCTCTTAGCACCAGCTCGAGTACATCGATCGCGTGAGTATACTCGGCGATGCGTATATGTTCCTGCGGCGTATGATCGAGGCGCGAGTCACCAGGCCCATATGCAACGATATTCTGTCCCCAGACAGGACCAACGACATTCATATCCGATGTACCTGTTTTATTTTTAAACGTCGGCTGTACTCCAGTAGATCGCAAAGCTGCGATAAACGCACGCGCCAAAGGGGTTGTACGCGTTGATTGATAGGCTACCTCTTCACCAGAGAAGCTGATGTGTAT
>CBJMBI010000383.1:0-4338 GCA_966427955.1 uncultured Ktedonobacterales bacterium | reverse complement strand
ATCACATCTAAATGTCCTTTATAAGGATAGGCATTGCTGCCATCAGCGGCATTCCAGACCTGCACCGTATAATCCTCAGCCCCCGAGGCAATGCGCTTGCTATCAGGCGACCATGCTACTGAGTTAACTATCGCAGAATGTCCTTTATAGGTGAGGACATTGCTGCCATCAGTAGCATTCCAGACCTGCACTGTCTTATCCCAAGAGCCCGATGCGATCTGTTTGCCATCGGGTGACCATGTCACTGATGTTACTTTGTCGGAATGTCCTTTATAGGTGAGGGCATTACTGCCATCAAGAGCATTCCAGACCCGCACTGTCTGATCCCAGGAAGCAGATGCAATGCGCTTACTATCAGGCGACCATGCCACTGACCAGACTTGGTCAGAATGGCCCTTATAGGTGTAGATGGGGTGACCAGTGGCTGCCTCCCAGACCTGTACCGTTTTGTCTGCAGAGCCCGAGGCTATGTATCTGCCATTAGGAGACCATGCCAACGAAGTTATTTCACGAGAATGCCTATCATAGCTATAGAGAACTTTAGAAGTAGGAGGGATTTGGGGAGTACTACTAGGATCTGATGAAGAAGAAGAGCGATCACAACCTGCGAACCAAGTGACCCCGCCGATGATAAAGGTTAGTTCTACTAAACCTGAGATCACTCTCCTGCGTGAAAGATGTGATAGTCCAAGCTTGTGAGATACCTGGTTTAAAGACAAGGCCTTACTCTTTGTGCTAGGTGTTTGATGATCTGTCATATTGCATGTCCCCTTATATTTGTGGAGTTTGAGCTTGCTTGATATTCACATTCCCAATACCAACATGTAATGTCAGTTGCGCATTGACCGGAGGACTCGCAGAAGCATTGAGTGGACCATGATAACTTGTCATATCCTTATCTTTTTGCAGCAAAGATTGTTGGAGAGGAAATTGACTGTTAATTGAGCCACTAACGGCATATGCATCTAGTATTATATTGGTATTGCTGGGAAGTGTAACATCCACCTGTTTTTCTCCTTCTAGGATATAAAAAGCTGTTTTGTTGGGATCAGCAGCTTGAGCAAGATAGCCATCGAAGGTAATGGCTCCAGGTGTCGATAGCCGTGAGCCGTTGGCAAGTGCTGCATGAGTGACTTTGATATCATTGCTATTTTGCGGATTGCCGCTATCACCCTTGATATTCAATATGCCGCTAATCCCATCTATGGAGATGTTCCCAGCAGTTTCGATGTTAACTCTTGCCGATGGCCCGGTGCTTGGCAAGACGTTGGGTGGGAGAGTAATCATCAAGTCAGCGCTCATGTTACTAGATTTTGCAGGAAATGAGACATTGATTGTCAATGTGCTGCTAGTATTGTCCGCAGCAGTCGTGGCAGGTGATGCGGCATTGCTTGTCTGTGGAGGTATTGTTGCGGTCCCCCCTGGTGTAGCACTGGCCTGCTGTAATCTGGCACAAGAGAGTGGTCCAGCTAGTGTCTGTGGTGGCTGTATTGTAACTGCCATGCGTTGGAATTCCTGGTCGGCTGCTGCTTGGCTGCTAGCCTGGACTTTTTTCGTAATGGTCAAAGTCGGATTGCTCACGGTAGGATCAGCTTTGACGGATATGTTGCCAACGACATCACAGATGACCATCTGGGAAATCATGCTCAGAGGGATAGTTTGCGTTTCATCCATTGAAATTGTCTGGTTGGCAGGGCTGATGACAGGAATAGATAACTTGCCGTTGTGGAGTGAGTAAATACCTGTCATGACAACGATGACCAGTGCAAGGATCGTGACGACGACGCCGATAGCACAGCCCATTAGCAGGAAAGGCCAAACCCTACGTTGACGTACTTCATGAGGTAATGTATGTGTATAGGTTTTACGAGGGGATGATGGATAAGAATGATGATTAGTAGATGATCGGTATGATGAGGATGATGAGCGTACTGGGAGTGATGATGATGAGCGTGTTGTGCGTGAATAAGGTTGGCGTGGAGGCATGCGCCTCCTGGGTGGTGCCTCATACTGATATTCATCATCTTGCTCGTAATCAAGATCATCCCATTGGTCATCTCTTTGATGCCGATGGCCACGTGAATCTCTTTCTCTACTCATATTCTTCTCTGTTACCCGTTAGGAGATGCTCCCTGATGTCAATCGAGTGTGCTTTTGAATACACATTGTATCATATGGAACAGTTTGCCCTAGTGAATTTTCTTGTATGCACAAGAAGGTACGTCTGGTCTGGCAAAAGTTAGCTTAATCCTAGAGAAAGAGAAAAAAAACCTTTGCAAGGCCCTTGAAGAAACGATATAATAGTGGCAACTGTATACTAGACGCATACATTCTCCAGACCAGGGTCTGAAAATGAATCTGTTAGCTTGAAGAATTGAGTGAGAGTCATGATAAATGTTTTACTAGCGCTTATGATCGTCAGCTCTTTTTTGCTTGCCATTGTGCTTCATGAATGGGCGCATGCACAGACTGCTTCCTGGTTAGGAGATCACACACCACGCCTGGAAGGACGGCAGACGCTCCGCCTGCGTGCCCACCTAGATCCTGTGGGAATGGTAATGTGCTTGATCTTAGCATTTCAACCTCTGTTTTCCGCAGTGCCGCCAGCGGGATTAGGCTGGGGTAAGCCTGTCAAGCCGGATCCTTGGAAGATGCGTGTGGGGGCTAATACTGGTGTTTTACTGGTTGCCTGTGCTGGTCTCGTATTTAGTCTTGTCATTGGCTTGCTCTTCGCTGTGCTCTTCCGCTTTCTGGACCCTCTCTTAGGCACTACCTTTTTCCCTCATATCCTCCGGCAGTGGATACTTGTCTTTGCTTCTGTTAATATAGGTCTTGCCTTGTTCAACTTATTACCACTCTATCCACTCGATGGCTATCAGATCCTCTATACCCTTCTCCCGAGTAAGCAGGCTGTGCAATTCTCTCGTTCGGCAATGTATGGACCATTTATGATCCTGGCACTGTTTTTCTTCTTGCCTTTCATTGGCAGGTTGGCAGGAGTGGCTGACTTTCCGCTATTCCGTTTGACCTTCTATATCTGGTTGGGGGCATTGGCTCTCATTTCTCTAGTGACGGGTCTCCCAATTAATCATCTGGCGGCGACCTATCTTCTTTAGCGAGTGGATTGCAGAGTGATAAGTCTGGGGTTAATTGTCTATCGCTTACAGCAAGTCTATCAGCAACTTGGTTTTGTAGCTCCTCTGACTAGTGAGGACTATGCTGAGGTAGAATTGTGGTTACCTGCATCAGCTTTGCCGCTTTTTCGCCAGATGTCAATCGCCGATCAGCAACACAGTTTGCGTGTTTGCCGAGGCTTGCAGGCCCGTGGCTGCTTCGAGCAGGATATGCTTGCCGCTGCCCTTTTACATGATGTTGGTAAAGCCCAGCGTCGTGTGCCATTCTGGACGCGACCTGTTATTGTGATCGGGAAATTTCTCGCTCCTGCTCTCTTAACGAAATTGGCAGTTGAGCCTCGGCGTTGCGATATGCAAAAGCTGCCTAGCTGGCGTCGCAAACTCAGCTATGCTTGGTGGCATGCTGAAGTCGGAGCTGATCTAGCCGCTGCTGCCGGATTGTCAGAGCGGGCCGTGCTCTATATTCGCACACATCACCAATCGACAGGTCCTGCTGCTGAGTTACATCTGGTTGATGAGGTATCATAGCCTATGCCAGACTTTATTGAGACACAACAAAGTCGGCAGGGTCGTTATGTCGTCCATCTCCCTATCTTTGAAGGACCACTTGATTTGCTCCTACACTTGATCGAAAAACGACAAATGGAGATCACGACTATTTCACTAGTGGCTGTGACTGACCAATATCTGGCTTATTTGCAACAGTGGAATACAGAAATTCTTCCATTAGCTGATATGGCGTCATTCGTTTCTATTGCAGCAAATCTCCTATTTATTAAATCACAGTACCTACTTCCTCGTGCTCCCAAAGAGGGTGCCAATGGTCAAGATGGGTATGCTGTGACGATGGCGGAAGAGTTGCAGCGCCATCTCATAGAGTACAAATTGGCCAAAGAGATTGCTCAGACTCTACGTCAACGTGAGGAGGCTGGATTGCAGACATTTGCTCGCTCTGGTCTGCTTGCTGGCATTGAGGCGCAACTGGCCTGGACGCCACCAACACTTATTGGGCTGGATGTCAATTCTCTAGGAAGAGCTTTTCAGCGTTTACTGGACTTGCAAGCCCGAAACACAGCTAATGGCGAAGAGTTAGTACCGGTTGCCCGTGTACGTGTGAGTGAGCGCATTGCCGAGATTATTAGTCATCTCCAGGAGCGTCCCTCTGTTTTGCTCTCAAGGGTACTAGAAAATGAGCACTCACGTA